>DATEPR010000256.1:0-10093 GCA_035273045.1 Pseudonocardiaceae bacterium
CCAGCCACAACGGCCCGGCGCCGGGCAGCCCCGCCAGGGCCAGCCGCAACGGCCGGTCACCGGCCAGCCGCCCCGGCCGAACCGGGGCCAGCCGCAGGGCGGACAGCCCAACCGCGGTGTCCCCAACGGCCAGCCGACCAGGGTGAACCAGGGCCAGCCGCCGCAGCGGCAGGCCCCGCCGGCACCGGGCTATCGCGCCCGCACCTGACCGGTCACTCGCCGCCGAGCAGGTCACGCAGGATGCGCTCGTCCGACTCGTCCAGCGCGTCCACGAAGTTCAGCAGCACCGAACGCCGGTCGGCGACCCCGGCCAGCAGGTCACACATGCGCTCCGCGGTCAGCTCGGCCGGCTGCTTCGTCGGGGCGTACCGGTGCGCCCGGCCGTCCGGGGTGCGCCGCACCAGGCCCTTGTCGTAGAGCCGGACCAGCGTGGTCTGGACGGTGTTGTACGCCAGCTCGCCGCCCAGTTCACGGCGCACGTCCCGCGAGGTCAGCGGCCGGCCGGCGCGCCAGAGCACGGCCAGCACCGCGCGTTCCAGTTCGCCGCCCGCTCGCCTGCGGGTGCCTCCGGCCGGGTTCACGGCAGCCTCCACCTGTCCGGGTAAGACGGAGACCCTACCTCCCGGCCACCGTTCAGTCGTGCGCCGAGTGCACGGTGACCGGACGCTCCGCGGCGATCACCTCGCGGTAGCAGCGCAGCAGCGACTCGGTGGCCGCCGGCCAGCCCCATTTCTCCGCCTCCCGGCGGGCCATGTCGCTCAGGTGACCGGTGGCGTTGTCGTCGCGGACCTCGTGGACCAGTTCCGGCAGGCGGTCGGCGAACTCGGGCGGGAACAGCCGGGCCGCCGGGCAGTCGCCCAGGATCTCCCTGCTGGCCGGGCTGTCCACCGCGATCACCGGCAGCCCGCTGGCCAGCGCCTCGACCATGACCAGGCCAAGGGTCTCGGTCGTGGACGGGAACACGAACACGTCGGCCGACCGGTACGCCTCGGCCAGTGCCGGGCCGTGCAGCAGGCCGGTGAAGGTCACGGTGTGCACGCCGAACCGTTCGGTCAGGTCGGACCTTGCCGGCCCGTCGCCGACCAGCACCAGCCGCACCCCACGGTCCGGCACGGCCAGCGAGGCCAGCAGATCCAGTCCCTTCTCGGCGGCCAGCCGGCCGACGTAGAGGGCGACCGGCGGCCGGTCCGGCGCCGGCCCGCGCAGCCCGACCGGGCGGGGCGCGAACAGGCCGAGGTCGACTCCCCTGGGCCACAGCCGAACCCGGTCGATGCCCTGGGCGCGCAGTTCCGCGCAGGTGGCCGACGACGTGGCCAGGTTGACGGCGGCCCTGCCGTGCAGGCGGCGCAGCAGCCACCAGACGACCGGTGCGAGCCAGCCGAGGTGATAGTAGGCGGCGTAGCGGGCCACGTTGGTGTGGTAGGACGCGACCAGGGGGAAACCGGCCCGCCGGCACGCCACCACGGCGGCGATGCCCAGCAGCACCGGGTTGACCACGTGCACCACGTCCGGCCGGAAGTCCCGCAGTTGCCGGCCCACCCTGGGCATCGGCAGTCCCCACCGCTTGCCGCCGTAGACCCAGCTGATGCCCACCGCGGGCACGGTCCGCACCTCGGCGCCGTCGAAATCGGACTCGGCCGGGCCGGGCGCCACGATGAGCACGTCGTGCCCGGCGGCGCGCAACTCCCGCACCGTCGACGCGATCCGGGTCACCACGCCGTCCGTCGACGGAAGCCAGGTCTCGGTGACGAACGCGATCCGCATCTGGAGACGCTCCTGTCCCGCCGGCCGCCATTCGGACGTACACCTACATGGTGCCCGTGAACGGAACCCGGACATTCGGTGGCCGGCGGTTTGCGCGGCGGAGTGTTCATGTTCCGGCCAACGGGTGGCCACAGTGCACATTTACAGTGCTGTAGATTGGTGCGGTGCGAGAACGGCGCCGAGGACCCGGTCAGTTGGAAGCGGAAGTGCTGGCGACCCTGTGGGCGGCCGAGTCCGCGCTGACCGCCGGTGACGTGCAGGAGCGGCTGGCCAGCCCGCTGGCCTACTCGACCGTCGTCACGATCCTCTCCAGACTGCACGCGAAGGGCACGCTGGAACGCGAGCAACAGGGCAGGGCGTACGCCTACCGGCCGGTGGCCGACGAGCCCGGCCTGGCCGCGCGCCGGATGCGGCAGGTGCTGGACGCCGAGGCGAACCGGCAGCAGGTGCTGGCCAGATTCGTGTCCGACCTGTCGCACGAGGACGAGCGGATGCTGCGCAGACTGCTGGCCGACCAACCCGGCGACGAGATCGGCTAGGCACGTGATCTTCGCCGTCTACCTGCCCCTGATGATGCCGGCACTGGCGGTGCCGGTGGTCAGGTGGGTGGCGGCCCGGTTACACCCGACGTGGGCGAGCTGGCTGGTGCTGGTGTCCGCGGTGATCCTCGGCGTGTGCTCGACGGCGGCGCTCGGGCTGCTCATGCTCGCGGCGCTCTCCGTGATGAGGTTGTTCGCCCGGCTCGGCCACTGGTCGCCGGCCGAGGTCCGGCACCTGGACGCCGTGCACCTGCCGGTCGACGTGTCGGCCAGCGTGCTGCTCCTGGTGTTCGGCGTGATGACGATCTCCGCCGGCGTGCGCCGGATCAGGGCCATCGTCGAGGCGTACCGGATGGCCAGCGAATGCCCGGACGGCACCGAACTGATGGTGCTGCGCGACGACCGCCCGCTGGCGCACGCCCTGCCCGGCCGTCCCGGCCGGATCGTGGTGTCGACGACGATGCTGGCCAGCCTGGCGCCGGCCGAGCGGCGGGCGCTGCTGGCCCACGAACGCGCCCACCTCGCCGAGGCGCACCACCTGTTCGTCGCGGTGATCGACGTGCTGGCCGCGGCGAACCCGCTGCTGCGCCCGCTGACCGGGGTGATCCGCTACACCACGGAGCGGTGGGCGGACGAGGTCGCGGCCAGCCACGTCGGCGACCGGTCCGTGGTGGCCAGGGCGGTGGGCAAGGCGGCGCTGGTGGCGAAGTCGCTCGGCACGGCCACGCTGCCCGGCATCGCCATGGCCGCCACCGCGGGTCCGGTGCCGCGCCGGGTGGCCGCGCTGCTCACGCCCGCGCCCACCAACCGCATCACGCCGATGCTGATGTCGCTGACCGGCCTGTGCGCGATCGTCGCGTTCGCCATGACCACCGGCTCGATCGTGTCCTCCCTGGACGCCGCGACCGACCTGCACCGCATCCTGGAACTGGCCCAGCACTAGGCCGCGTCACGGACGCAGCGCCGCCAGCACGAAGTCGGCGATCTCGTTGCCCAGTTCCTCCGGTGACTTGGCGCCGTCCGGCCGGTACCACACCGGCAGTTGGTTGACCACACCCATGGCGATCTGCACCACGGTGTCGGCCGGCACCACCCGGGAGAACTCGCCACTGGCCTGGCCCGATTCGACGATCAGCCGGAACCCCTCGTGGTAGCGGCGGCGGTCGGCCCGGAACGCGGCGTGCCGCTCGGCGTCCAGCTTGTGCGCCTCGCGGAAGAACACCTTCGCCTCGGGCAACCGTTCCACGGTGGTCCGGACCACGTTGACCAGCACGGCCCGCACGGTGTCCGCCGCGCCCAGCCCGAGTGCCGCGATCTCGTCCAGTGCCGCGTTCTGGGTGCCGATCAGGGACTGGTAGATCGCGTACAGCAGGTCGTCCTTGGCGTCGAAGTAGTGGTACAGCGCGCCCTTGGTCACCTGGGCGCGGTCCACCACCTGCTGCACGGTCGTGGCGTCGAAACCCTGCTCGGCGAACAGTTCCACGGCGGACGCGATGATCCGCTCCGCCATCGGGCTGCGCCCCGTCCGGGCCCCCGCACGCGCCATGCCGCTCCCCTCACCCGCCGGGCGCGAGCGCCCGCACCATGGCCACCGGGTTGGCGCCGGTGGGCAGCACGGCGATGGCCGGCGTGTCCAATCCGGACTCGACGTACTCCGCCACCCGTTCCCGGCACGCCGCCGGACTGCCGTGCACGATCAGGTCGTCCACGACCTCGTCCGGGATGGCCGCGTTGGCCGCCTTCCGGTCGCCCGCCGCCCAGGCCGCGTGCATCGGCGCCAGCACGTCGGCCCGGCCCAGCCAGTCGTGGAAGGCGGCGTAGACCGGAACGGTCAGGTAGCTGCTGATCAGCAGCCGCCCCAGTGCCCTGGCCGCGGCCGCGTCCTCGGTGGGGCAGACGAAGATCCGCGCCGCCAGTTCCACGCCGTCGCCCAGCACCCCGCGCACGGTCCGCACGTCGGCCGGCGACAGCCAGTTGGTGATCGCGCCGTCGGCCTCCTTGGCTGCCAGGCGCAGCATCCCGGGCCGCAGCGCGGCCAGCATGATCGACGGCGGCGGGTTCGGCGGCCGTTCCAGTTTGAACCGGCGCACGGTGAACGTCGGGTAGGTCTGGGTGACCTTCTCACCGGCCAGCGCGGCCCGCAGGAAGCGCAGCGTGTCCCTGCTGCGCGCGTACGGTTCGGCGAGTTCGCCCGCGTTCCAGTCGGCCACGATCACCGGCGACGACGTGCCGATGCCGAGTACGAACCGGCCGGGCGCGAGTTCGGCGACGGTGGCCGCGGTCATCGCGAGCAGGCCGGGACCTCGGGTGTAGACGGGCGCGATCGCGGTGCCCAGCCGCAGCGCCGGCGCCCATTCGGCGACCAGCGCCAGCGGCGTGAAGGCGTCGGTGCCGCTGGTCTCCGCGGTCCACACGTCGGTGTAGCCGAGGTCGGGCAGTGACCGCACCAGGTCCCGGTGGTCGGCCAGCGGCACGCCGGTCAACGGAAGCGTGATGCCCCAGCGATTCATCAGGCGACGCCCGGCCGGATCGTCGCGCCACCGTCCACGACGAGGGTCTGCCCGGTCATCCAGGACGAGTCGTCGCCGGCCAGGAACACCGCGGCCCTGGCGATGTCGTCCGGTTCGCCGATCCGGCCCAGCGGCAGCGCCTTGCTGATCCGCTCCTCGTGGTTCTCCCACAGCGCCCTGGCCAGTTGGGTGCGCACCAGGCCGGGAGCGATCGCGTTGACCCGCACGTTCGGCGCGAGTTCGGCGGCGAACTGGCGGGTCAGGTGGATCACGGCGGCCTTGGTGGCGTTGTAGTAGCCGATGCCGATCTCGGTCGCCATGCCGCCGACGGAGGCCATGTTGACGATGGTGCCGCCGCGTTCGGCCATGGCCGCCCGCCACACCAGTTGTGTCCACAGCACGATGGACAACTGGTTGACCTGCACGGTCTTCTCCGCACGCGGCACGTCGATGTCCACCATCGGGCCGAAGTACGGGTTGGTGCCCGCGTTGTTGACCAGCACGTCCACCGAGCCGAACTCGGCGACGGCCGCGTCGACGCAGGCGCGGGCCTGGTCCTGATCGGCCACGTGCGCGGCCTTGGCGAGCACGCCGGCCTCCGGGTGGCGGTCGCGGATCTGTCCGGCGACCGCGTCCAGGCCGTCCTGCTTGCGGGAACTGAGCACCACGTTCGCGCCCTCGCCGGCCAGCGCGAACGCGATGGCCCTGCCGATCCCCCGGGACGCGCCGGTGATCAGCGCGGTCCTGCCTGCCAGCCCGGTACTCACCCGTTCGCCTCCCTTGCCAGGACTATGACTCGGCCGTACGGTACTACATACCGACTAGTCGGTATACCGTTGTGCGGAGGTCCACGGTGCAGCTACGCGACAAGGTCGTCGTCGTCACGGGCGCCGGGCGGGGCATCGGCGCCGCCCTGGCCACCCGGTTCGCCGCCGAGGGCGCCAAGGGCGTCGCAGTGTCCGATGTAGACGGTGGCAACGCCGAGCGGGTCGCCAAGGCGATCAGCGAAGCCGGCGGCAACGCGATCGCGCTGCGCACCGACGTGACCGACCCGGCCCAGGTGGCCGAACTGGCCAGGGCGGCCGAGTCCGCGTTCGGACCGGTGGACCTGTTCTGCTCCAACGCCGGCATCGCCACCGGCCAGAACGAGGACGCGCCCGCCGACGTGTGGGCGGCGACGTGGGCGGTCAACGTGATGGCGCACGTGCACGGCGTCAACGCGGTGCTGCCCGGCATGTTGCGGCGCGGCGGCGGCTACTTCCTGCACACGGTGTCCGCGGCCGGACTGCTCACCTGCCCCGGCGACGCGCCCTACACCGCGACCAAGCACGCCGCGATCGGCTTCGCCGAGTGGGTCGCGATGACCTACGGCGCCGCCGGCATCCGGGTCAGCGCGCTGTGCCCGCTCGGCGTGCGCACGCAGATGCTGATGCCCGGTGTGGAGTCCGGCAACTCGTCCGCGCTGGCGGTCGCGGCCAGCGGCGACATCATCGAGCCGGAGGACGTCGCCGAGGCGGCCGTGGCCGGCTTGGCCGACGAGCGGTTCCTCATCCTGCCGCACCCGAAGGTCGCGGCCATGTACGCCAACAAGGCGGCCGACCCGGACCACTGGCTGGGCGGCATGCGGCACGTCTTCGGCGTACGAAATGAGACACCCGGTACCGTCGCCAGGTGAACAGTGTCGGCACGGTCGAGGTGCTCTGGCGTTACCCGGTCAAGTCCATGGGCGGCGAGCGGCTGACCCAGGCGCCGGTGGACGTGCGGGGCATCCTCGGCGACCGGCTCTACGCGGTCCGGGACACCGACGGCAAACTGGGCAGCGGCAAGAACAGCCGCCGGTTCCGCCAGATGGACGGACTGCTCGACTTCCACGCCGCCTACCAGCCCGACCTGACACCGGTCATCACGCTGCCGGACGGCAGGACCGTGCGCGGCGACGAGGAACACGTGCACTGGGCGATCTCCGACGGCCTGGGCATTCCCGGTGTCACGCTGGTGAAGGAGAGCGTGATCTCGCATTTCGACCAGGCGCCGCTGCACCTGGTCACCACGGCGAGCCTGGCGTGGCTGGCCGATCTGGTGCCGGCGGTGCCGGTGGACGAGCGGCGGGTCCGCCCGAACCTGGTGGTCCGGGTGGCCGAAGCGGCCGGCCGGCCGGAGGACGCCTGGCTGGGCCACGAACTGCACGTCGGCAGCCAGTTGGTGATCGAGGTCGTGGACACCGTGGACCGGTGCGTGATGGTCAACGCGAGCCAGGGCGACCTGCCGCGCAGCGGCGAGGTGCTGCGCGCCATCACCGAGGCGGCCGACATGGTGTTCGGCGTCTACGCCAGGGTGGCCGTGCCCGGCCGGGTCAGGGTCGGCGACGACGTCGTCCTGTCCTGACCCGGCCCGGTATCACAGGCCCAGCGCCCGCTTCAGCCAGTTGACCTGCAACAGCAGGAAGTTCTCCGCCTCCCGCTCGTCCGTCGGGCCCATGTGAGTCACCCCGGACAGCGGCAGCACGGTGTGGTCCTTCCCGGCGGCCAGGAGTGCCGCGGACAGCCGCAGCGTGTGCGCGACGAACACGTTGTCGTCGGCCAGGCCGTGGATCAGCATCAGCGGCCGGGTCAGGTTGGGCGCGTCCGGGATCAGCGAACCGCGCCGGTACACGTCCGGCCGCTCGTCCGGGTGGCCGAGATAGCGCTCCATGTAGTGCGTGTCGTACAGCCGGGGATCGGTGACCGGCGCGCCGGACAGCGCCGCGTGCACCGCGTCCGGGCGGCGCAGCACGGCGGCCGCGGCCAGGTAGCCGCCGTAGGACCAGCCGCGGATCGCCACCTTGTCCAGGTCCAGGTCCGGGTGCCGGGCGGCGACGGCGTGCAGCGCGTCGATCTGGTCGGCCAGTGTCACGTCGATCATGTCGAACGCGACCGCCCGGTCCCAGTCCGGACCGCGGCCCGGCGTGCCCCGGCCGTCCGCGATGAGCACGGCGAAACCCTGGTCGGCCAGCCACTGCGGGGTCAGGTACGAGTTGCTTGCGTGTAGCACCCGCTGCGCGTGCGGGCCGCCGTACGGGTCCAGCAGCACGGGCAGTTTCCGGCTGCCCGGCACGTGACCGGTGGGAAACAGCAGGGCACACCGCAGGTCCCGCTCCCCCGCTGTGAGCAGCGTGACGTCCGGGGTGAGCGGCGGGACGACGGCGCGCGACGCGATCCCGCCGGCCGGCTTGCCGTCCCGCTGCACCGTGACGACCGGACCCGGGTAGGCCATGCTCCACGACACCAGCACGGTCACGTCGCCGGACCGCACAGCCGAATGCACACCATCCACAGTGGACACCTGGGTCGGCTCGCCGGCGCCGGCCGCGTAGACGTGCACCTGCGTCGGGTCGCCGGCGGAGGCGGTGACCAGGACGTCGTCGGCTCCGGCGTCCACCACGGACCGCACCTGGAGTTCCGGCCCGGTCACCGGTTCGCCGTCCAGCAGCAGCCGGTACGCGCCGTCCCGCGCCGCCACCGTGACCAGCCGGCCGTTCGGCGTCCACGCCGGGGCTCCGGACACGATGTCCACCCAGTGCGGGTCGGTCAACTCCTGCCGGACGCAGGTGGCGCCGGTGGCCGGATCGACCGTGAGCACCACCATCCGGCGCTGGTCCCTGGTCTGCACGGCCAGCAGCGGCGGGCCGCCCGCCGACCAGTGCACCGTGGCCAGGTAGGGCAGATTGGTGTTGTCCCAGTCGACGGCGACCCGGCCGCCGTCCAGGTCGAGCACGAACAGGCTGACCACGGCGTTGTCCGTGCCGGCGGCCGGATACGCCACCGTGGCCGGCTCACCCTCCGGGTTGGCCGGATCGGCGATGTGCCAGCGGCGCACCGGCGACCGGTCGGTGCGCGCCGCGATGATCCGGTCGCCGTCCGGCGACCACCAGTAGCCCCGGACCCGGTCCATCTCCTCGGCGGCCAGGAACTCGGCCAGGCCCCAGGCGACGTCGTCGGTGTCAGGTTCGGCCAGCACCCGGTCGTGACCGCCGTCGACGTCCACCACGTGCAGCGCGCCGCCGGTCACGTAGGCGATCCGCCGCCCGGTCGGGTCCAGCCTGGGGTCCATGATCGACCCGGTGACCGGCACCTCGCGCGGTTCGCCGCCGGCCAGGTCGACCACGAACAGCTTGCCGGACAAGGAGAATGTGGCCAGCCGGTAGTCGTCGTCGGTGGTGTAGGCCACCACGCCGCCGGCCCGCGTCCTGGTCCGCTCGCGCGCCGCCCGCTCCTCGGCGGACAGCTCCTCGTCGCCGTCGCCGAGCAGGCCGGCCGGGTCGACCAGCAGCGTCTCCTGCCCGCTGGCGACGTCCAGCCGCCACAGGCCGTGCCGGTCGTCGGTGCCGGACAGCGAACGCAGGAACAGCACACCGGTGCCGTCCCGGGTGATCCGGATCTCCCTCGGCGTGCCGAGGGTGAACCGCTGGGTGCGCGCCTGCAGGCGGAGGAACGTGTCGTCACTGGTCACGACCATGACCCTGGCAGACGCGACCCGGCCGGCGCCACCGACTACCCGGCGGCGCCCACTGCCTCGGCGAACTTGCTGAGGCAGTACTCGAAGCCCTTCGGCGCGGACACGCCGTCGCGCACGCGGTCGGCACCCGAGCCGTGCCGCTCGAACAGCCGGTGCTCCAGTTCCACCCGGGTCCGGTTCGGCCCCTCGGGGACGAAGCGGATCTCGACCTCGCTGGCCTTCGCCGGGTCGGGGTCATACTTCCAGTCGCCCTGCAACTGCCAGGTGTGCACCAGCCGGTTCGGCGGGTCCCACACCAGCACGTGACCCCAGTCGCAGGTGCTGCCGTCCACACCGGTCTCGCCCCAGCGCCCGCCCACCTTCGGCTCGAACCCGCAGGTCGCCATCTCGGCCTCGCCGATGTGGTGCTCCTTCGGCCACCAGGTGCCGAAACCGGCCGTGTACACCTCGAACGCGCGCTCCTGGCTGACCGCAACGGTCACCGTCTTCAACACGCTCGTGCTCGCCTGAGTCATGTCTCCTCCTCGTTCTCGCGTTCCGCGGCTTCCGCGAACGCGGCCAGTGCGTCACCCCACATCCGGTCGAGGTAGTCGCGCAGCGCGGCCACCCCGGCCGGGTTCACCCGGTACAGCCGCCGGGTGCCGACCGCCTCGTCCACCACGAGGCCGGCCTCCTTGAGCACCTTCAGGTGCTGGGAGACGGCCGGGCGGCTGACCGGCAGCCGCTCGGCGAGCTCACCGACCGCGCTGGGTCGCGTGGTCAGCAGCTCGAAGATGGCGCGCCGGG
>DATEPR010000257.1:0-8256 GCA_035273045.1 Pseudonocardiaceae bacterium
TGCCGAGCCCGTCGACGGTGATCCCGAGCTGGATTGTGCCAGGTTGGCGGACCTTCCTGTCGAGCCGGCCGACCGTGATCCGAAGCTGGGTTGGGCCGGGTCGGCGACTCTTCCTGTCGAGCCGGCCGACCGTGATTCCGAGCCGGAGCTGGCCACGTCGGCGGACCTTCCGGCCGACGAGCCCGCCGTCCGCGAGCTCGACCCCGAGCTGGTCGCGTTGGCGGATTTTTCGGCCGCGGTCTCCGCCGGCCGCAAGCCCGAGCCGGCCGACGTCCGCGAGCTTGAGCCCGAACCGGCCGCGCCGGCGAACCTTCTGGCCGACGTGCTCGTCGGCCGCGAGCCTGATCCCAAACCGGTTGCGCTGCCGAGCCTTCCGGCCAACGAGGCGGTCGCGCGGGCGGATTTTCCGGCCGACGTGCCCGAACCGGCCAGCGAGCCCGCGCATCGCCGGCCCGATCCCGAATCGGCCACGCCGGCGCATCTTCCAACTGAACCCACCTCGCCAGCCGGCGCGCGGTCCGGTCCGGGGCCGCAGGAGCCGCGCGAGAAACCACCGCCCGTCTCGCCGACCACCCGGCAGGTCGTCGTGGTACATGGTCCGGTGGTGGGCCGGCTGCCGGACGTCGAACTGGGTCCACCACTCGCCACGCCCGTGGGACCAAGCGAACCTGCTGAACCCACCGCCCATGTTGGGCAGGTTCCGGACGAGCCGCAGCCTCCCCGGCTCGGCCTCGGCGCGCCACTGCACCACCCGCCGGACCGCCGAGCCGAACCCGAAGTGCTCCATCCGGTCGACGCGGGAGAGCCGGCCCCGGCGGTCAGGCGCCCCGGCCTGGGTGCACCTGTGACCGTCCACCGTGGACCGGCGGTGAACGAGCAGGCCAGAGCGTGGCGGGCGCGCGCCTTCACCCGGGACGGCGAGATCTACCTGCCGGACACCCACGACCACCGCGCCGAGCAGGCCACCCTGGCCCACGAGCTTGTCCACGTGGTCCAGCAGCGCACCCACGGCGACGAGCTGCCGCCGGAGTGGACGCCGGCCGGCCGCGCGCTGGAACACGAAGCCGTCGCCGCGACACCGTACCCGGCCCCGCCGCCGGTATACGACGAACCGTTCGGCGTGCCGGCGGGTGTGCAGCGGCAGCCGGACGACGTCATGACCATGACGTTCCCGCCGCAGCACCAGGACGTCGAGCCGCCCGAGGAGACCGAGCCGCAGGTGGACGCGCTCGCCGAGTACCGGGACCAGTTGATCGCCATGTGCGGCAAGCGCACGGTCGACATGAACGACAGCCGATCCGTCAACGAGCTCGCCGCCCGCCTGTACCAACCGCTGCGTGGGCTGCTGCGCGGCGAACTGATCGTGGACCGGGAACGCGCCGGCCTGCTCACCGACTTCCGCTGAACGACGACCCGAGGAGCCGACGATGTCGCTGCTGAACACCGGCATGGAGATGTTCTCCGGCGTGGTCAGCATGAACCACCGGTTCGCGGTGTACATCGACCGCTCCGACTACGACCTCGGGTCGTGGGCGTCCGCGTCCGGGCTGTCGGTGCGTTGGAGCGTGGCCGAGTACAAGTCGGGCGACCAGCCCAACAACTCGTGGATCCTCCCCGGCACCACCAAGTACGAGAACATCAAGCTGCGCCGGGCGGCCTGTTCCGACTCGGCCACCGTGCAGCAGTGGCTGCGGTCCACGTCGCGGTCGCCGCAGCCGCTCAGCGGCAGCGTCCAGTTGATCGACTGGCTGGGTTTCCCCGTCGTGGAATGGCGGCTGAACGAGTTCTTCCCGGTCGGCTGGTCGATCGCCGAGTTCGACGCCGCGGCCGCCAAACCCGCGTTGGAGACGCTCGAACTCGCGCACACCGGCTTCCTGTCCGACGACCAGATCTGAGAAGGGACCGATCCGATGCCCACGTTCGTCAGCCCGCAGATGGTGTCGCCCACGTTGATCGGCAAGGCGGTCGGCGCGCTGAGCGGCGGACCGACGTCCACACCGGACGCATACCCGACCTATGCGCTGACCACCCGGTTCCGGGTCACGATCGACCAGGTCAGCAGCCTCGGTGACTGGTCGTCCTGCAAGGGGCTCAAGGTCGAGTTCAAGTACAAGCAGGTCCAGCGGGGCGGCGACTACGCCAAGCAGGCACTGCTCCCGGAACGCATGGAGTACGACAAGATCACGCTGGAGCGGGGCATCCGGCAGCCGGACACCGACGTGGTGCGCAAATGGTTGCAGACGGTCGCCAATACGTGGATGACGCCCAGTTTCGCCCGGCCGACCCCCTACACGGCCACCATCGCCCTGATCGACCCGACCGACAACACGAAGGATCTCGCGAGCTGGACGCTGTCCGACGTCTACCCGGTGTCGTGGTCCGGGCCGTCGCTGTCGGCCGGCGGCAATGACGCCGTGGCCACCGAGACGCTTGTGTTGCAGCACGGGGGGTTCCTCCAGTGAGCCAGACGGATGCGCCGCCGCCGGCAGTGGCCATGCTGGTCGAGAAGGACAACCCGGGTGTGTCCGTGCGGTTCTCGTACCAGCCGGAGAAGATCAAGATCAGCCACACCACGGAGTCGCACGCGGTCAAGCGGGCGATGGGTGTGCAGGAGGACGAAGCGTCCCCCAAGCCGGTGGAACGGGTGCTGCCGGCGGACAACCCGGTGACGGTGGACCCTGGCGACACGATCCTGTCGTTCAACGAGATCGTCCTCGACGGCCCGGACACGCTGACGTACGCACGGCAACTGCTGAAGTGGACCCTGCCCATCGTGACCGGGCCGACCGGCACCCCGATGACCGTTCCCGTGCTGACGTTCACCTGGGGCGACTTCGATCTCGGCCCGCCGTACAAGCCGGTGTACATCGTGCTGACGCAGGTGGACGTGGAGTACTTCCGGTTCACCGCGCAGGGCGTCCCCACCCGGGCCGTCGTCTCGGTGAAGTGCAAGGTCAAGGTGGAGGCGCCGGGCAGGCAGAACCCGACGTCGGGCGGCCCGCCGAACCGGTCCGGCCGGCGGGTGACGGCGGGCGAGAACATCCAGGGCATCGCCAGGGAGCGCTACGGCGATCCCCGGCGCTGGCGGCAGGTCGCCGAGCTGAACGGCATCGACGACCCGCTGCGGGTGCGGGCGGGCGACGTGCTGTACCTGCCCGGTCCGACCGAGCTGGAACGGCCGGTGTCATGACGATCAGCATGGCGGTCACCGCGACCGTGCGCGTCGGCACCGGAACCGGCGCCGCGCTGGCCGACGACGCGGCCGCCTGCATGGTCCGGGCCGTCGTCGACACGCACCTGCACCTGCCGGGCATGTTCGAGTTGACGTTCCTGGACAACGGTGACGACGTGCTGCGCTCGGCCGGCCTGGCCATCGGCACCACGGTGCGGGTGTTCGGCCTGGCCCCCGGCGAGACGAGCGGCGGCTGCCTGATCCAGGGCGAGGTCACCTGCCTGGAGGGCCGGTTCGAGAACCTGGTCCGGTACGTCGTCGTCCGCGGCTACGACGTGACGCACCGGTTGCAGCGGGTACGCAGGACCAGGACGTTCCTGAACATGTCCGATTCGGACATCGCGTCCCGCATCCTCGGCGAAGCGGGCGTGACCGACGTCCAGGTCGACTCCAGCAGCACCATTCATGACCATATTGGACAGTGCGACCAGACGGACTGGGACTTCCTCACCCAGCGGGCCGCGGAGATCGGCTACGAACTGGTGATGGACGCCGGCACGCTGCGCTTCCGGCCAGCGTCCGGGGTGTCGACCGGCGCGCCGGTGGCGCTGACGTTCCCCGTCAACCTGTGGTCGTTCCGGCCCAGGGTGACGGCGGGCAACCTCTCGCCCGAGGTCGAGGTGCGGGTGTGGGATCCGTTGCAGAACAAGGTGTTCACCCATGTGGCGCAGGCCAGCGCCGGCTCGGTGTCGCTGTCCGGTCAGCAGCCGAACACGCTGGGCACCACGTTCACCGGTGGTGCCGGCCCGGTGGCGCCACCACCGGCGCAGGGTTCGGCCACCGGTGATCTCGGGCCGGCGCCGTCCACGTCGGCGCACGTCGTGCACGACCGGCCGGTCGCCGTCGGCTCGGGCATCGACTCGGCGGGCCAGCAGGTCGCCAAGGCGGTCGCCGAGCACGTGGGCAGCACGTTCGCCGAGGCAGAGGGTGAGGCGACCGGCTCACCGCACATCAAGGCCGGGGCGACCGTGTCGGTCGACGGGGTGTCCGACCCGTTCGGCGGTTCCTGGCTGGTGACCAGCGCCCAGCACGTCTTCGACACCGCGGAAGGCGGCTACCTGACCCGGTTCGTGGCCAGCGGCCGGCAGGTGCGGTCGCTGCTCGGGCTGGCCTCCGCTGGCGCGCGGCCGGATCGCCTGACGCTCAACGGGGTGTACTGCGGTGTCGTCACCAACAACAACGACCCGAACAAGATGGGCAGGGTCAAGGTCGCGCTGCCGTGGCTGTCGCCGGACTACGAGTCGGACTGGGCGTGTGTCGTGCAGTTCGCGGCCGGCAAGGCCAGTGGCGCGATGTTCCTGCCCGAGGTCGGTGACGAGGTGCTCGTCGGGTTCGAGTTCGCCGATCCGCGCCGGCCCTACGTGCTGGGTGGGATCGTGAACAAGAACACCGCGTACAGCCTGGGCGGCGACGCGATCAAGGCGACCGGCACGGCGGGCCAGGTGGTGCACCGCGGGTTCGTGTCGTCGGCCGGCAACAAGCTGATGTTCCACGACGAGGTCCCGCCCGGCGGTGGCACGCCGACGGCGTCGGACCTGGTGCTGGGCACCGGTGACGGCTCGCTCGCGCTGGCCATCGACCAGACGGCCGGCACGGTGACGCTGTCCTGCAAGCCGGCGCCGCCGGGCAGCAACGCGGCCAGCGGCCAGATCACCATCCAGTGCGGCGACGCGGGAGTCGTCAACATCGCCACCGGCGCCGGTGGCAGCGTCACGATCGACGGCGGGGACTCGCTGAGCCTCAAGGCGAAGACGTCGATCCAGATCGAGAGCAACGGCCAGGTCGCCATCAAGGGCACCCGGATCACCCTCAACTAGCTGGAGGCTGGCGCGATGCCAGATGACTTCGTCGGTACCGGGTGGGCGTTCCCGCTCGGCGTCGACGCGACCGGCCGGATCGCGCTGGCCAGGGGCGAACGGGACATCGAGCAGGCGATCCAGTTGATCCTGCGCACGTATCCCGGTGAGCGGCCGATGCGGCCCGAGTTCGGCAGCCGGCTGCGGGACTACGTGTTCGACGGCGCCGACCGCGCCAACGCGGCGGCCATCGCCAACGAGGTGCGGGTCGCGCTGCTGCGCTGGGAACCGAGGATCGTCGTGCACGAGGTGATCGTCACGCCGGACGAGGACGACCCGTCGATCCTCTACGTCGAGATCCAGTACGTCACGAAGACGATCAACGACCCGAGGAACCTGGTGTTCCCGTTCTACACGATTCCGCGGCGGGAGGACGAACCAGCATGAGCCTGCCGATTCCGAACCTGGACGACCGGCGGTTCCAGGACCTGGTGGACGACGCCAAGCGGCTCGTCCGGCAGCGGTGTCCCGAGTGGACGGACCACAACGTGTCCGACCCCGGCGTGACGCTGATCGAGACGTTCGCGTTCATGACCGACCAGTTGCTGTTCCGGCTGAACCGGGTGCCCGACCGCCTGTACCTGAAGTTCCTCGAACTGATCGGCCTGCGCCTGCTGCCGCCCACCCCGGCCAGGGTGCCGGTCACGTTCTGGCTGTCCGCGCCCGCGACCACGCCGCTGACCGTCGCGGCCGGCACCAGGGTGGGCACGCCCAGGACTGAGACGGAACAGTCGATCGAGTTCGCCACGCTGGACGAGCTGGTCATCGCGCCGCACTCGGTCGACCGCGTCCGCACCGACGTGGCCAGGGCGGCGGGCGAGCCGGACGAGCGGGCGCTGGCCGACCGGACCGACCAGCTCGCCATGCACACCACCTTCGCCGCGTTCGGCACGCCGCCGACCGTGGACGACGCGCTGCTCGTCGGGCTGGACGATCCCGCGCCGAACTGCGCGATCCGGATCGAGTTCGACGGCCGGGTCGAGGGCATCGGCGTGAACCCGTCCCGGCCGCCGCTGGTCTGGGAGGCGTGGACCGGCGAAGGGTGGACCGAGTGCCTGGTCGGCCTGGACGAGACCGGCGGCCTGAACCGGTCCGGCGCGGTGATCGTGCACGTTCCGCCCGAGCACCAGCCCAGCGTGATCGGCGGCGACCGGGCCGGTTGGCTGCGGGCCAGGGTCGTGCAGCCGGAATCCGGCCAGCCGCCGTACACCGAGGCGCCGATGGTGCACGGCCTGACCGCGTCCACGGTCGGCGGCACGGCGGAGGCGTTGCACGGCGAGATCGTCGCCGCCGAGGCGCTCGGCGAGTCCGAGGGCGTGCCCGGTCAGTCGTTCACCGTGTCCAGGGCGCCGATCCTGGCCGGCGCGTCACCGATCGTGGAGGTCGGCTCGGCGGACGGCTGGCAGGAGTGGACCCAGGTGGACCACTTCGCCGCGAGCGCGCCCCGGGACCGGCATTTCGTGCTGGACGCCAGCAACGGCATCGTCCTTTTCGGACCGGCGGTGCGGGAACCGGACGGCGGGCTGCGCCAGTACGGCGACGTGCCGACGATGGGCGCGCCGATCCGGATTCGCCGCTACGTCACCGGCGGTGGACCGGCCGGCAACGTGGCCACCGGCATGGTCAACACGCTGAAGTCGTCGATCCCGTTCGTGGCCGGCGTGCAGAACCTGCGCCCGGCGCAGGGTGGTGTCGCCGGCGAGACACTGGCCGAGGCGAAGGTCAGGGGACCGCTGATGCTGCGTGCCCGCAGCCGGGCCGTCACCACGGAGGACTACGAGGCACTGGCCAGGCAGGCGGCGCCGGAGGTGGCCAGGGTGCGGTGCATCCCCGCCGGCACCCGCGATGTCGCGGCGGGGTCGGCGCGGGTGCTGGTGGTGCCGGCGGCGGCCAGCGACCGCGGCCGGGTGCTGTTCGAGAACCTGCTGCCGCCCGCCGACACGCTCGCCGCGGTCGCGGCGAAGCTCGACGAGACCCGGGTGATCGGCACCAGGGTCGTGGTGGAGCCGCCGCTGTACCGGGGCGTGACGGTGGTCGGCAGGCTGGTCGCCCGGCCGCGGGCCGGGCTGGACCGGGTCCGCGAGGACGCGCTCACCGCGCTGTACCGCTACCTCAACCCGCTGCCCGGCGGCGGCCCGGAGGGGCACGGCTGGCCGTTCGGCCGGCCGGTGCAGGCCGGCGAGTTGTTCGGCCTGCTCCAGCAGGTGCACGGCGTGGAACTGGTCGAGGACATCCGGTTGTTCGGCGCCGACCCGGTGACCGGCACGCGCGGCCGGGAGACCCAGCGGGTCGACCTGGAACCGAACAGCCTGGTGTTCTCCTTCGACCACCAGCTACGGGTGGAGGAGAACTGATGCGTGGCGTGGTCGAACGGCTCGGGACGCCGTATCCGCTGCACACCCTGCTGCCGGCGGTCTACCAGGAGGACCCGTTCACGGTCCGGTGGACCGAGGGGCTGGACGACGTCATCGCCCCCATCGTGTCCACATTGGACTGCCTGGCGGCCTACGTCGACCCGGCGACCGCGCCGGAGGACTTCCTCGGCTGGCTGGCCGACTGGTTCGGCCTGCCGCTGGACGAGAACGTGCCGCTGGGCCAGCGCCGCGTCGCGGTCGCCGGCGCGGTGCCGCTGCACCGGTCACGGGGCACCGTCGCCGGGCTGCGGGCCCGGCTGGAACAGGCGTCCGGCTGCCCGGTCGAGGTGACCGACAGCGGGGCGGTCACCTGGTCCCAGACCCCGGACGCCGAACTGCCCGGCGACGAGCGGCCGTGGCTGTCCGTCGTGGTCCGGGCCGACGGCGGCGAACAGGTCAGCGCCCGCGTCCTGGACGAACTGATCGCCGCGGACAAGCCCGCGCACGTACCACACCGGTTGGAGGTCGTTCGATGATCAGTGTCTGACGCAACTGTGGCACGCACTCGGCTGGCGGCGATGCCTTCTGCGGCAACTGCGGCGCGTTCCTGGAGTGGACCGGCGACAAGGTCACGCCGCAGGTGTCCGAGGAGTTCGTCGCGCAGGCCGAGGAGGAGGCCGCCGGACCGCCCAAGCGCGGCCTGTTCCAGCGGGCCGTCACGGCCAGCCAGAACCTGGTCGGCGGCCCGGCGCGGGCCGGCGTGCTCAGTGGCGCACCGACCGCGGCACCCCGGCCGGCCGCCGGTCCACCCGGA
>DATEPR010000258.1:0-2339 GCA_035273045.1 Pseudonocardiaceae bacterium
GGCGACACCGTCCCGGGACGTGCGCCGCAACCGGCCGTCCACCACGTGCGTGGCCAGCACGAACTCGGCGGCCCTGGTCGCCGCGGCGACCCAGTCCGGCCTGCCCAGCGCCATCCCGGCCTCCGCCAGCGCACCGATCGTCAGGCCGTTCCACGCGGTGACGACCTTGTCGTCGCGGCCCGGCTGCGGCCGGGTGGACCGTGCGGTGAGCAGCCGGTCCCGGACGACGTCCCACCGGCCGTCGTCGGCCGGATCGGCAGGCAGGCGCAGCGTCGACGTGCCGTGCTCGAACGTGCCGCCTTCGGTCACGCCGAACACCGACGCCGCCCACTCGCCGTCGGCCTGGCCGAGCACGTCGGTCAGCTGGGCGCGCGTCCACACGTAGGTGAGGCCCTCCACGCCGTCGGTGTCCGCGTCCAGCGCGGAGGCGAACGCGCCCTGTGGCGTGCCGAGATCGCCGAGCAGGAACCCGGCGGTCTCCACGGCGACTCGCCTGGCCAGCCGCGAACCGGTCCTGCGGTGCAGATGCGCGTAGGCACGCAACAGCAAAGCGTTGTCGTACAACATCTTCTCGAAGTGCGGCACGACCCACGCCTGGTCCACGCTGTACCGGGCGAAGCCGCCCGCCAGCTGGTCGTAGATGCCGCCGCGCGCCATGGCCTCCGCGGTGGCGTCCACAAGCGACAGTGCTTCGACGGAGCCGGT
Source organism: Pseudonocardiaceae bacterium (assembly GCA_035273045.1). Classification (GTDB taxonomy): domain Bacteria; phylum Actinomycetota; class Actinomycetes; order Mycobacteriales; family Pseudonocardiaceae; genus DATEPR01. Next base: position 706 of record DATEPR010000258.1, read on the forward strand.
GCGTTCGTGGTGGCGCAGCAGGAACTCCATCGCCATGGCGGGCGGGAACTTCGGCGCGCTGCCGAAGCCGCCGTGCCTGCGGTCGAAGTCGCCGAGCAGCGACACCGCGGCGCCGGCCAGCAGGTCGGCGTCGACCGTCGCGACGGGCAACGGCTGCTGCTGCTCGGTGAGCACGCGCACCACCTCGGCGCCCGCCGCCGCCACGTCGTCGCGCTGGTCCAGCCACGCCCGGCGCACGCCGGTCAGCACCTGCGGGAACGACGGCATGCCCTGCCGTGGCGTCTTGGGAAAGTAGGTGCCGCAATGGAACGGCTCGCCGTCCGGAGTGAGGAAGCACGTCATCGGCCAGCCGCCGTGACCGGAGACCGCCTGGGTGGCCTCCATGTAGACGGCGTCCACGTCGGGCCGTTCCTCGCGGTCCACCTTGATGTTCACGAAGTGCTCGTTCATGAACGCCGCGATCTGCGGGTCCTCGAACGACTCGTGCGCCATCACGTGGCACCAGTGGCAGGCCGCGTAGCCGACGGAGAGCAGCACCGGCACGTCCCGCCTGCGTGCCTCGGCGAACGCCTCGTCGCTCCACGGCCACCAGTCGACCGGGTTCTCGGCGTGCTGCAGCAGGTAGGGGCTGGTCGAGCCGGCGAGCCTGTTCGTCATGCCATCCAGTGTCCAGGACAATGGGACCCGTGACGGACGAGGCTGCTGACTTCGCCGACGCCGCCGAGTTCGCCACGGCGCACACCGTGCTGCGGGCGGTGGTCGGCAGGCCGGCACACGGCCTGGGGGACGTGCCGGACGACGAGCTGAAGCGCCGGGCGGTGTTCGTGCCGCCGACCGAGCTGTTCTGGGAGTTCGAGAAGCCGCCGGAGACGGTCGCCGGGCCGGGGCTGGACCTGGTCGCGTGGGAGCTGGAGCCGTTCTGCCGCAGCGCGCTGGCCGCCGACCCGGACGCGCTGGAGCTGCTCGGTTCGCCGCTGGTCGAGTCGGCGACCCGGCTGGGCGACGAGCTGCGCGACCTGACGGTGGCGTTCCTGTCGCAGCGCGTCGCCGACGCCTACCGGCGGGCCACGGCCACGGACTACGCGCGGGCGGCCGCGGCGATGGCGGCAGGCGGGACGCCGCGCTGGGGTGCGGTGGCCGACGTGATCCGGCTGCTCACCGTCGGCGAGCGGATGCTGCGCACCGGCCGGCTGGACCTGGACCTGTCCGCCGACCGGGAGTTGCTGACCGCGGTCGCGGCGGGCGAGCTGCCGTGGACCGAGGCGCAGGCGTGGGTCGAGTCGCTGCGCGACCGCAGTGCCGAGGCGGTGCTGCGGTCACCGCTGCCCGCCGTGCCGAACGTGCCCGCCGTGCGCAGCTGGCTGCGCTCGGTCCGGCGGCGCAGGCTGGCCCATCAGTGATCCTGCTTCTCCCTGCCGTCGGCGGTGCCGGTGTCCGCCGAGTCCTCGGCGGGGGTCTCGGCACCCTCCTCGGGCGGGTCGAAGCTGGCGGGCACCTTCTTCAGGTGCCTGGTCATCGACCGGATCAGGAACGCGACGGCCACGAACAGCACGATGATCAGGATCAGCGCGATCGGCCCGGACGAACCGAACTCCTGACCCTGGTCCGACGGCTGGTTGGTGCCGCCCGCGGCC
>DATEPR010000259.1:0-4113 GCA_035273045.1 Pseudonocardiaceae bacterium
CAGGACAGCGCCAGCCGTGCGCCGCCAAGCATCGCCCTATCCGGCGGTCGCACCGGACGCGCCGGTCACGCCGGCGCCGTCGTCGGTCGGCCCGGTCACCCCGGCGTCGTCGAAGGTGGCCATCTCGGTGAGGATCTTCCCGGCCATCGCGAGCACCGGCAGCGCGGCCAGCGCGCCAGTTCCCTCGCCCAGCCGCATCTCCAGGTCCAGCACCGGCCGCAGGCCCAGGTGGTCCAGCAGCAGTCCGTGCGCCGGTTCGGCCGACCGGTGCCCGGCCACCCACCAGCGCTTCGCGCCGGGCGCCATCCGCTCGGCCATGCCCGCCGCCGCGCCCACGACGACGCCGTCCAGCACCACCGGCGTGCGGCGGACCGCGGCCTGCGCCAGGAACCCGGTCATCGCGGTGATGTCGGCACCACCACCGGTGCGCAGCATCGCCACCGGGTCGATGGCCACCTTCCGCACCCGGCGCAGCGCGTCCCGGATCGCGGCCGCCTTGCGCATCCAGCCCCGGTCGTCGATCCCGGTGCCCCGGCCCACCACGGCGACCGGTTCGGCACCGGTGATCGCGGCGATCAGCACGGCGGCCGGGGTGGTGTTGCCGATGCCCATGTCCCCGGCGACCAGCAGGTCGGCGCCCCGGTCGATCTCCTCGTCGGCGACCTTCCGGCCCGCCGCAAGCGCCGCCTGGACCTCCCGCTTGGTGAGCGCGTCCTCGCGGTCGATCGAGCCGGAACCCTGCCGCACCTTGAACTGCGCCACCCGCTCCTGCGTGTCCCCGGCGACGGCCATGTCGACCACCCGCACCGTGGCGCCGGCCGCGGCGGCCAGCACGTTCACGGCGGCACCGCCGACCAGGAAGTTCGCCACCATCTGCCCGGTGACCTCGCTCGGGTAGGCGGACACGCCGGACGCGGCGATGCCGTGGTCACCGGCGAACACCACGACCCTGGGCCGGGCGAACGGCCGCGGCGGGCACACGCCCTGGCACGCGGCGAGCCACACGCCCAGCTCCTCCAGCCGGCCGAGCGACCCGGCCGGCTTGGTCAACTGGGCCTGCCGGGCCACGGCCTGGCGGTGTGCCTGCTCGTCCGGTGCGGTGACCGCCGGGAACGAGCCGGCGTCCTCGCTGGTGGTCATCGGCCTACCTCCGGGGTGGGCTGGTCGGGCTGTTTCAGGCGCAGCGGTATGCCGGCGACGAGTAGCAGCACCTCGTCGCAGGTCATGGCCAGGCTCGCGTTGAGCGAGCCCAGTTCGTCCCGGAAAAGCCTGCCAGATCGGGTTTCCGGCACCACACCGAGCCCGACCTCAGCGGAGACCAGCACCAGCCGGGCGGTGCACCGGCGGACGGCCTCGACCAGTTCGGCCACGTCGTGCTCGACCGTGCCCCCGCCGTCCCAGGCGCCGACGTCGTCCAGCGCGCCGGTCAGCCCGGCGCCCAGATCGTCCACCAGCAGCGGCGGGTCACTCGACCCGGCGCCGACCAGCAGCGCGGCCAGGTCACCGGGACGGGCCGGCTCCACGGTCACCCAGCGGGTGGGCCGGCGGGCCGCGTGCGCGGCGATCCGCGCCTCCCACTCGGCGTCGTCCGGGTCGCGCCGGGCGGTGGCCACGTAGGTCACGGCGGGTTCGTCGCGCAGCAGCTGCTCGGCGTACCCCGACTTGCCGGACCGGGTGCCGCCCAGGACGAGCGTGCGGAGCGTCACAGCACCTCCTGGCCGGTGGGGGAGAAGCGGCAAGATTACCTGGCAGGACCGAGACAGCCGGCCAACCGGGAGGTCGCGTGGACTACCGCTGGCGCTACCAGGACGACGACGGCCGCGACGTGCCCGGACCGGACGTGTCGTTCGACGGGCAGCCCGAGGCCGAGACCTGGTTCGCCGAGCAGTGGTCGGACCTGCTGGCCGGTGGGGTCACCCAGGTGACGCTGCTGCACGGCGAAGCCGAGGTCTACGGCCCGATGAGCCTGCGCCCGGCCTCCTGAGTCACGGGCTCTGCGTCCGCCGGGGGTCGTACTCCACGACGTCGCCGAGCACGTCGTCGATCTTGGCCATGACCTCGTCGGGCAGCTTCACCCCGGCGGCCTTCACGTTGTCCACCACCTGCTCGGGCCGCGACGCGCCGATGATCGCGGATGCCACGTTCGGGTTCTGCAACACCCACGCCACCGCCAGTTGGGCCATGGACAGGCCGAGATCGTCGGCGATCGGGCGCAGGTTCGCCACCCTGGTGAGCACGTCGTCGCGCAGGAAGCGGGCGATCATGTCCGCGCCGCCCTTGTCGTCGGTCGCCCGCGAACCGGCGGGTGGCTGCTCGCCCGGGCGGTACTTGCCGGTGAGCACGCCCTGCGCGATCGGCGACCACACGATCTGGCTCATCCCGGCCCGCTCGCTGGCCGGCACCACCTGCGACTCGATCACCCGCCACAGCATCGAGTACTGCGGCTGGTTGGACACCAACGGCACCCGCAGTTCCCTGGCCAGCGCGGCACCCCGGGTGATCTGGTCCGCCGTCCACTCGGACACGCCGACGTACAGCACCTTCCCGGCGCGCACTAGGTCGGCGAACGCCAGCATGGTCTCCTCCAGCGGCGTCGTGCGGTCGAACCGGTGCGCCTGGTAGAGGTCCACGTAGTCGGTCCGCAGGCGGCGCAGCGAGGCGTGCGCCGACTCGATGACGTGCTTGCGGCCCAGGCCGCGGTCGTTCGGGCCGGTTCCGGTCGGCCAGAACACCTTGGTGCAGATCTCCAGGCTCTCCCGCCGCTGCCCGTTCAGGGCGCGCCCGAGCACCGACTCGGCGCGGGTGCCGGCGTACACGTCCGCCGTGTCGAAGGTGGTCACGCCGTTGTCCAGCGCGGCCTGCACGCAGGCGCGGGCCTGGTCCTCCTCCACCTGGGAGCCGTGGGTGATCCAGTTGCCGTACGAGATCTCACTGACCGAGAGGCCGCTGTGGCCGAGGCGACGGAACTCCATGCCGGCCACCCTAGCCCGATCGTTCGCGCTGCTAACCGCCGGCGACCGGGGTCACTCGACGTCGGCGCCCACCGTCACCGTCGGCTTGGGCATGCGCAGCTTGCGCACCTGGCTGGACCGCACGAACGCGTACCAGCCCAGCGCCATCGGCCGGTCGGGGGCGTCCGGGAACTTGGCCCGGACCCGCTTGTTCACGTCCCGGCCCACCCAGATGCCCTCGATCACCATGAACACCAGGATGATCAGCGTCGCCGGCGCCGCGTACGCCTGGATCGTCGGGATCGGCGTGACGATCGCGACCAGCACCAGCAGCGCCAGCGGCATGAACAGCCCGGCCAGGTGGCGGCGCGAGTCCACGATGTCGCGCACGTACGCCCGCACCGGTCCCTGGTCGCGCGGCAGCAGGCGTTCCCGGCGCTGAGCCGCGGCGGTCCTGCGCTGCTCCTTGGTGCCCCGGTTCCGTTTGCTCGCCTCGCGCTGCGTCTTCGGCGGCGGCGCGACCGGCCCACGGCGGCGTCCCTCGGCCTCCCGCCGCTTCGGCGTCGGCCGGCCCTTCTTCGCGGTGACGCCCGGGGGCAGCGACTCCTCGACGACCTCGTCCGGTTCGGACTCGTCGACGGTGCTGGCGGAGTTGCGCAGGCGGGGGAACTTCACGCGTCCAGGGTAAGGCAGGCCACTCGGCCGCCGATACGTCCCGTGCTCGTGCGTGTGCCACCATGAAGGAGGGAACAAACTCGTACCCCGACCGTGTTGGCCGTTGCAGGGACAGACACGGTGTACGAGCCAGGCCCACGATCGCAAGGGAGAGTCATGACTGCCGAGACCACGACCGCCGGATCGGCGCCTGAGGTCAAGACGCACGGCGTCACGCTGAGCGACACGGCCGCCGCGAAGGCGAAGGCGCTGCTCGACCAGGAGGGCCGGGACGACATGCACCTGCGCATCGCGGTCCAGCCCGGCGGCTGTTCCGGCCTGCGCTACCAGCTGTTCTTCGACGAGCGCACCCTCGACGGCGACCTGTTCGCGGACTTCAACGGCCTGCGCGTCGCCGTGGACCGGATGAGCGCCCCGTACCTGAACGGCGCGGTCATCGACTTCGTGGACACCATCGAGAAGCAGGGCTTCACGATCGACAACCCGA
>DATEPR010000260.1:0-4303 GCA_035273045.1 Pseudonocardiaceae bacterium
CTGGCCGAACTGGACTGGCTGGACGCCGACCGGGTCGTGTTGCCCGGCTTGGCCAGGGTGCTCAGCCCAGACCGGTGAGGCGCAGCGCCGCGGCCAGCCGGGGCCTGGCCCGCTGCCTGGCCCGTTCCGCGCCCGCCTGCCGGATCCCGTCCAGTTCGGCCGGGTCGTCCAGCAGGGCCATGGTGCGTTCCCGGATCGGTGCCAGTTCGGCGATCACGGCGTCCGCGACCCGTTCCTTGAGCGTGGCGTAGCCGTCGATGCCCAGCGCCGCCTGTTCCGGCGTGGTGCCGGTGCAGGCCGCCAGGATCTCCAGCAGGTTCGCCACGCCGGGCCGGGCGTCCGGTTCGTAGGCGACCTCGCCCACGTTGTCCGTCACCGCCCGGGACACCTTGCGCCGCACCAGATCCGGCGGGTCCAGTACGAAGACCACGCCGGCGCTGCCCTGCGCCGACTTGGCCATCTTGCGGCTCGGGTCGGCCAGGTCCCTGATCCGCGCCGCCGCCTTCGGCAGCACCGGCTCCGGCACGGTGAACACGTCGCCGTAGGTGCCGTTGAACCGCCTGGCCAGCGCTCTGGCCAGTTCGACGTGCTGGGACTGGTCCTCGCCGACCGGCACCTCGTCCGCGCCGGACAGCAGGATGTCGGCGGCCATCAGCACCGGGTAGGTGAGCAGGGACAGCCGCACCGACTCGGTGCCGGCCGACTTCTCCTTGAACTGGATCATCCGGCGCGCCTCGCCGAACGTGCAGACGCATTCCAGCACCCAGGTCAGGGCGGAGTGCTCGGCGATCAGGTCGGACTGCACGAACACCAGGTCCGGGTCGATGCCGGCGGCCAGCAGCACGGCGAACAGCTCCCGGGTCAGCGAGCGCAGCCGGGCCGGGTTGTGCTGAATGGTCATCGCGTGCAGGTCGCTGACGAAGTACAGGTCGGCGGGGTCACCGGAGGCGGCCCAGCGGCGCACGGCGCCCAGGTAGTTGCCCAACTGGACGTGGCCGGACGGTGTGATGCCGGAGATCCTGGTCATGGTCGGTGTGCTCCCACGGTGCCGGGGCCGCCGGCCGGAGCCACCCGTGGTCGACGTCACAGGCCACCCGGACGGGCGGCCTGCTGGTTGTCGATGCGCGCGTCAGGACCGCCGGTCGGCGGTCCACCACTGGCCACGAAACGCACGCACGCAGGGGAGCGTACTACCTGAGCAGGTCATGGCCGGTATCCTGGACGGTGCCGCATCGGGTGATTGATTCCGCGGCCGTCTTCCGTTTCCGATCTACCGTGTGAGGGAGTGCCGCGTGTCCACGGCCACCGTGTCCGGCCCCGTCTCGGTCGCGCGTCCGCGCACCGACCTGCGCAACGTGGCCATCGTGGCACACGTCGACCACGGCAAGACGACGCTGGTCGACGCGATGCTCCGCCAGTCGGGCGCGTTCGCCGCCCGCGCCGAACCGGTGGACCGCGTGCTCGACTCCGGCGAGCTGGAGCGGGAGAAGGGCATCACCATCCTGGCGAAGAACACCGCGGTGCGCCGTGCCACCCCGGACGGCCCGCACGACGCGGTGACCATCAACGTGGTGGACACGCCCGGTCACGCCGACTTCGGCGGCGAGGTGGAACGCGGCCTGGCCATGGTGGACGGCGTGCTGCTGCTGGTGGACGCCAGCGAAGGCCCACTGCCGCAGACCAGGTTCGTGCTGCGCAAGGCGCTGGCCGCGCACCTGCCGGTGATCCTGGTGGTCAACAAGGTGGACCGGCCGGACGCGCGGATCGCCGAGGTGGTCTCGGAAACGCACGACCTGCTGCTGGAGCTGGCCAGCGAACTGGACTCGGTCGACGACTCGGTGCTGGACCTGCCGGTCGTGTACGCCTCCGCGCGGGCCGGCCGGGCCAGCCTGCACGCGCCGGCCGACGGCGGAATGCCGGACAGCGACAACCTCGACCCGCTGTTCGACACGCTGCTGGCGCACGTGCCGCCGCCCACCGGTGACCAGACGGCGCCGCTGCGGGCGCTGGTCACCAACCTGGACGCGTCCAGCTTCCTGGGCCGGATCGCGCTGTGCCGGATCCACGCCGGCCGGCTGCGCAAGGGCCAGATCGTGGCCTGGTGCCGCGAGGACGGCTCGGTGGAGCGGGTGAAGGTGACGGAACTGCTGATCACCGAGGCCCTGGAGCGGGTGCCGGCGCAGGAGGCGCACGCCGGTGACCTGGTGGCCATCGCCGGCATCCCGGAGATCACCATCGGCGACACCCTGGCCGACCCGGACGACCCCCGGCCGTTGCCCAGGATCACCGTTGACGAGCCGGCGATCTCCATGACGATCGGCGTGAACACGTCGCCGCTGGCCGGCCGGGGCGGCGGCTCGAAGCTGACCGCGCGGCTGGTGAAGGCCAGGCTGGACGCGGAACTGGTGGGCAACGTGAGCGTCCGCGTGCTGCCCACCGAGCGGCCGGACACCTGGGAGGTGCAGGGCAGGGGCGAACTGGCCCTGGCGGTGCTGGTGGAGACCATGCGCCGGGAGGGGTTCGAGCTCACCGTCGGCAAGCCGCAGGTGGTCACCAAGGAGATCGACGGCAAGCTGTGCGAGCCGTTCGAGCACCTGACCGTGGACGCGCCCGAGGAGCACCTCGGCGTGCTCACCCAGTTGCTGGCCAGCCGCAAGGGCCAGCTGGAGGTGATGAGCGGGCACGGCACCGGCCGGGTGCGGCTGGAGTACCTGGTGCCGGCACGCGGCCTGATCGGCTTCCGCACCGAGTTCCTCACCGAGACCCGCGGCACCGGCATCGCCCACCACGTGTTCTCCGGCTACCACCCGTGGGTGGGCGAGCTGCGCACCCGGCACAGCGGGTCGCTGGTGGCCGACCGGTCCGGTTCGATCACCGCGTACGCGCTGCTGCAACTGGCCGACCGGGGCACGTTCTTCGTCGAGCCGGGCGCCGACACCTACGAGGGCATGGTGGTGGGCGAGAACCCGCGCGCCGAGGACCTCGACGTGAACATCACCCGGGAGAAGAAGCTCACCAACGTGCGGTCGTCCACGGCGGACGTGTACGAACGGCTGGCCCGGCCGCGCAAGCTGGTGCTGGAGGAGGCGCTGGAGTTCTGCGCCGCCGACGAGTGCGTCGAGGTGACGCCGCGGATCGTGCGGGTGCGCAAGCTGGTGCTGGAGGGCACCCAGCGGGCCAGGGAGCGGGCCCGTGCCCGCACCCGCGACCAGTCCTGACGGTCCGTCCCCCTACGGTGCGCCCAGGGCAACCATGGGGGCCTCCGTAACGTCGTCCAGTGCGTAAAGTCGGTGCGGCCGGCCGACGCGGGTGGCACGGTGGGTCGTGGGGGATCACGGGATGCGGAGGTCGGGTTCGTGGGCTGGCGGGGGCACCGGCGGCGATCGCCGGTTGTGAGCCTCCTGGTGTGCGGCGGGGTCCTGCTCGCCGGTTGTACGGCCGTGCCCGCGCCACCACTGGTTTCCTCGTCCGCACCGCGGATGTCCGTGCCGGTGTCGCAGGACGTCCAGCAGGTCGTCGTCGGCGTGGACGGCATCGGCGGCGGCTACAACCCGCACGAACTGGCCGACCAGTCGTCGGTGACGGCGGCGCTGGCCACGATGCTGCTGCCGTCGGTGTTCCGCACCGCACCGGACGGCACCCCGCAACTGGACACCACGCTGATGGTGTCCGCACAGGTCACCGACGCCAGCCCGTTCACCGTGACCTACCAGGTGCGCACGGACGCGTCCTGGTCGGACGGCACGCCGATCGACGCGGCCGACTTCGTCTACCTGCGCAACCAGATGACCAGCCAGCCCGGTGTGCTGAACCCGGCCGGCTACCGCCTGATCTCCGGGATCACCGCACGGGACAACGCCAAGACCATCACGGTGACGTTCGCCAAGCCGTATCCGGCGTGGCGGTCGCTGTTCACCGACCTGCTGCCCGCGCACCTGCTCAAGGACGCGCCCGGCGGGTTCGCGAACAGCCTGAACACCAACTTCCCGGCCACCGCTGGGCCGTTCGACATCAAGTCGGTGGACGCGGCGGGCGGTGAGATCGTGCTGGAGCGCAGCGACCGCTACTGGGGCACGCCGTCCGTGCCGGACGAGATCGTGCTGCGCAAGTCGAGCATCCAGGACATGGCGAGCGGCCTGCGCAGCGACGCCGATCAGCTCGCCTACAGCCGGGTGGACTCGACCGGCGCCGCCGCGTTCCGCGCGCTGGGTTCCTCGGTCACCGTGCACTCGGTGCCCCGGCCGGAGATCGCGGCCGTGCTGCTGCGGCCGGGTGCGAAACAACTGGCCGACCTGACCGTGCG
>DATEPR010000261.1:0-14111 GCA_035273045.1 Pseudonocardiaceae bacterium
CCACCAGCGACCGCACCCGCTCCGGTGCCCACGCGGCCGCCGCCCACGCCACCGCGGCACCCCAGTCGTGGCCGATCAGGTGGAACCGCGACCAGCCCAGCGCGTCGGCGATCCGGAGCACGTCGCCGACCAACTCCTCCATCCGGTAGTCGGCCACCTCGGTGGGCCGGACGCCGGGGGAGTAGCCGCGCTGGTCGGGCGCGACCGCGTGGTAGCCGGCGGCGCCGAGCGCGCCCAACTGGTGGTCCCACTGCAGCGAGCACTCGGGAAAGCCGTGCAGCAGCAGCACCGGCTCACCGCCGGACGGGCCGGCGACCAGCGCGTCGAAGGTGCCGGGCTCGGTCGGTATCCGCAGGTGGTCGGTCACGCCAGCCGACTCTAGTGCCGGTGACGGTCCGCGCGGCTCAGGCCCTGGCGCGCAGCGTGGCGAGTGCCCGGTCGGCGTGCACGGCCATCCGCACCTCGCTGGAGATCACGTCCAGGATCTTGTGGTCGGCGCCGATCACGAACGTGGTCCGCTTGGTGGCCAGGGGCGCGAACCGCCGCCGCACGCCGAACATCGTGGCGACCCGGCCGTCCGGATCGGACAGCAGCGGGAAGCCGAACGAGTGCTTGGCGGAGAACTTGGCCTGTTTGTCCACTCCGTCCGGGCTGATCCCGACCCGCTGCGCGCCCACGTCCGCGAACTCCTTGGCCAGATCGCGGAAATGACAGCTCTCCATGGTGCAGCCCGGGCTCAGCGCGGCCGGGTAGAAGAACAGGACGACGGGTCCCTGGGCGAGCAGCCCGGACAGCGTGCGCGCGGTGCCCTGGTCGTCGACGAGTTCGAATTCGGGAGCGGTGTCACCCGGTTTCATCGGCGGGTCCTCTCACCCTGCGGCGGTGGCCCGATCCTACTTCCCGCCGGTCGCGTCCTCCTCGGGCTCCGCCGGTTTGGTCAACCGCCGGACGAGCAGGTCGAGACCGGGCAGCGCGGCCATGATGGCCTCGCGGTCGCCCGGCGGCAGCCGGTCCAGGGCGCTGCCGATCCGGCGCTCGTGCGCGGCCCGCCACTCGTCCAGTTGCCGGTGACCGGCCTCGGTCAGCGTCACCCTGGCCACCCTGCGGTCGCTCGGGTCGGTCTCCCGGGACGCCAGGCCGGCCTCCACGAGTTGCTGCACCAGCCCGCTGACCGTGTTGGGCGCCAGCCGCTGCAACCTGGCCAGGTGGCCGATCTTGGCCGGCGCGTGGTCGGCCAGCGCCATCAGCAGCTCGACCTGGGCCATCGGCAGCGACTCCCACGGGTAGTCGGTGCGGATGCTGGTGCGCAGCGCCCTGCGCAGCCGGGTCACCACGTCGGTGAGCTGCTGCGCGTCGCTCGGGGCGGCGCGTTGGACCCGGTCGGGGAGCTGGTCGGCCTCCGTCATGTGGTCAGCGTAATGGCCGCCCGGCCGCCGTCCCGGACCGCGGAACCCGGCGCGCCCGTCCGAGCAGGGCGGTCACCTCGCCGGCCGGCATCGATTCGCCGATCGCCGGGCCGCTGCCCAGGCCGAATCCGATGCCGCGCAGCCGCTCGGCCACGGCGACCGTGTCGACGCCGTCGGCGACCAGGCGCAGGCCGATGCGGCCGGTCAGGTCCACCACCTGGCGCAGCGCGTGCTCGAACGGCGAGTCCGCGTCGTCGGCGTCGGCGAACGCCCGGACCAGGCTGGGCGCCACCGTCACGCCGTCCACCGGCAGGGTGCGCAGGTCGACCAGGCCGGTGTTGCCGGCGCCGAAGCCGTGCACCACGGAGCTCACGTCGATGGCCCGCAGCGTGTCCAGGTTCTCCAGCGGCTCACCGTGCTCGTCGACCACGACGCCGGCCGGCACGCTCAGCCGCAGCCTGGCGACCGGTGCCTTGGTCTGCGCGAGCAGTTCCCGGATGATCTGCACCAGGTCCTGCTCGCGGGCCATCCTGGCGGTCAGGTTGACCGCGACCGGTGGCGCCGCGTCACCGAACTCGTCGGCCCACTCGGCGATCTGCCGGCACGCCTGCTCCAGCATCCACCGTCCCATGGGGACGATGAAGCCGGTCTCCTCGGCCATGTCGAGGAAGTCGGCGGGCCGCAGCAGGCCGCGGCGCGGGTGGTGCCAGTGCAGCAGGGCGCGCAGGCCGGCGAGCGAGCCGTCGGCCAGCTGGTGCACCGGCTGGTAGGTCAGTTGGAACTGGCCGGATTCCAGCGCGCCGGGAATGGCCGCGCCCAACTGGAACTGCGCCCGGTACTCGGCGTCCAGGCCGGCGTCGAACAGTTCCCACTGCGCCTTGCCGTTCAGCTTGGCCCGGTGCACCGTGATCTCGGCGGCCCTGATCAGTTCGGCCGACGTCAGGCCGGTCGCCTCGCGCTCGACGATGCCGACGCTGGCGCTCACCGCGACACCGGTGTCGTCGTCGGTGTAGGTCGGCTCGGCGAGTTCGTCCAGCGCGGCGGTGATCCGCTCGCTGATGCCGAAGCGGTCCGGGCTGCCGGTCAGCAGCACGGCGAAACCGTCACCGCCTATCCTGGCGACCATCGTGGACGGCTCCGGGAACGCCGTCCGCAGCACGCCGGCGACCCGCTTGAGCATCTGGTCACCGGTCTCGTGGTCGACGCCGTCGTTGATGATCTTGAAGCCATCGAGGTCCACGTAGCACAGGGCGATGTGCTCGTCCGCTTCCGCGTGCTGCAGCGCACTGTCCAGTTGGGACATGAACGCCCTGCGGTTGGGCAGCCCGGTGAGCTGGTCCTCCAGCATCATCGACAACTGGTTCTCGCGCAGCAGGTGGAGATCGGAGATGTTCTCCACGACGGCGACCGCGTACTCCGGTTCCTCGGCGATGTCGCGCACCAGGGACAGCGACAACGACGTCCACACCGGTTCGCCGTCCTTGCCGACGAAACTCACGTCGCCGACGAACTTGTCATGCTCGCCGCGCGCCACGTGGTCGAACGCGGCCAGCACCTGCCGGACGTGGAACGGGCTGATCCGCGCCGACAGCGGCTGGCCGAGCAGTTCGTCCTCGGACCGGCCGAGGATCTCGCACAGCGCCGGGTTGACGCTCTGCAGCGTGCCCTCCAGGTCGGTGATCCCGATGCCGGCGGCGGAGGACTGGAAGACCGCCTGCCAGCGGGCCTCGGTGGCGCGCCTGGCCTGCTCGGCGACGTCGCGGGCGCGGAACACCGCCTTCTTGATCATCTCCTGCTCGTCGAACAGGCGGTCGCGCAGCGCGGCCACGTAGCCCGCGGCCAGCGCACCGGTGAGCTGGGTGATCCGCTCCTGCCAGGTCTGGTCGAACGGGATGTCCGCGGCGCCGAGCAGATCGCTGCCCAGCAACCGGATCGTGCCGTCCAGGGCGGTGTCGCCGGTGAGGTTGATGCTCACCAGGGCGGCGCCGGACTCGCTCGCCGGCTGCGGATCGAACGGCTCGGCGCACAACACGTCGACCAGCGCGTCGGTGATGTCGAGCAGGAACGCCTCGATGTCGGAGCGGGACAGGGCGACGTGGCTGCTGGTCAGCGCGACACCGGCCCAGCGTCGCGCCAGGTCGGTCCTGCTGTTCCGCTCCGACTTCGCCGGGCCGTCAGGCACCTCAGCCACTCCGACCCGCTTGCCCACCGGTAAAGATCATTGCCCGTACGCCAAGCCGTGTCCGGGAAATGCGGGAACGGCGGCATCGCCGCCTGTCCTGGCGGTTGCCTCGCGTGACGCCGCTGCCGGCTGGTGCCCAGCTCGGGCGGTCCCGCACCACGGTCGCCTCCGGGGTTGACTGGATGTGCCGAGTGTAGGGATCAACCTACTGCGGGCATATCCGGTCCGGAGAATACGGGAGCGAAGTGGGCTGAGTTTACTCCGTTGGGGTGACCGTTTGAGTACGTCGCACCGGCGATTTCCTCTCGAAAGACGGACGCCGACCACGCCCTTGGGTGATCTGTCGGTTCCCGGCCTACCCTGGGGGCCGGTGACCGGTGCCGGGTACGGCAGAAGGAGGCGGGCGATGCGGCACACGGCCGAGTACGTCGGCGGGCCGCTGGACGGCCGGCGGGAGCCGCTGCCGCCGGCCAAGTCGTTCGTCGGCAACATCGTGACCCACGTTTTCCTGCACGGCGGGCCGAAAATCGAGACCCGCTACCGGTTGGACCGCACCGAGGACGGCGAGTGGATCTACCGCATGGTCGGCGACCCCGAGTGAGACCGCCGTCGGCGCTGGTACGACCTGGTTGAGCCGCGCCGGTGGGTGACTGTCATCTGTGAACACGACCGGGGAGCGCCGGCCGTTCCCCTGTCCGGAACCGTGCCGTTGGGTAACGTGAGCATCCAGTCGCTGCCCGTGAACGGAGGGTTCCCACATGCGGCGTGCACTGTTCCGTCAACGCCCCGTCCGACGATGGGGTGGTTCCCTGCTCGTGATGGCCGCCTCGGTCGCCACGGCGCTGTCCGTGGCCGCGGCGCCCGCGCAGGCCGTCGCCGTCACACCGGCCGCGCCAGTCCCCGGCCTGGTGATGAAGTTCGGCTGCGCCACCGGTCCGGTGCACTGCCTCGGTGAGATGCGGGCCAAGCGGTCCAGCCGCGGGTTGCTGGCGCCGCTGGTGATGGCCGGCCCGACCGGTCTGGGCCCGGCGGATCTCCAGTCGGCGTACAAGGTCGGCGGCCTGGTGTCGGGCGGGCGGACGGTCGCGATCGTGGACGCCTTCGACGACCCCAACGCCGAGGCGGACCTGGCGCACTACCGCGACCAGTTCCACCTGCCGGCGTGCACCACGGCCAACGGCTGCTTCCGCAAGGTCAACGGCAACGGCCAGGCCAGCCCGCTGCCCAGCGCCGACGCCGGGTGGGCCGAGGAGGAGAGCCTGGACGTCGACATGGTGTCGTCGATGTGCCCGGACTGCCACATCACCCTGGTGGAGGCGGCCGGTGCGGACAGCGCCTCGCTGGACACCGCGGAGGACACGGCGGCCAGGTCCGGTGCGGTGGCCATCTCCAACAGTTGGGGCGGCACCGAGGACAGCACCATCACCTCCGACGACCCGCACTTCAACCACCCAGGCGTCGCCATCACCGCCAGCTCCGGTGACTCCGGCTTCGGCGTGATCTGGCCGGCGTCCTCGCCGCTGGTCACCGCCGTCGGCGGGACGTCGCTGACCAAGGCCGGCAACGCCAGGGGTTGGACCGAGACGGCGTGGTCCGGGGCCGGGTCGGGCTGTTCGGCGTTCGAGGCCAAGCCGTCCTGGCAGCACGACACCGGCTGCGCCAAGCGGACCGTCGCCGACGTGTCCGCCGTCGCCGACCCGAACACCGGCGTCGCCGTCTACGACACCTACAACAACTGCGGGACCAGTTCGCTGTGCGACGTGCTGATCGAACTCGGCCTGGTGCCGGGCGCGGACGGCTGGGTGCAGGTCGGCGGCACGTCGGTGTCGTCGCCGATCATCGCGTCGGTGTACGCGCTGGCCGGGAACACCGCGACCATCACCGCGGGCTCCTTCCCGTACAGCCACGCCGGATCGCTGTTCGACGTCACGTCCGGCTCGAACGGCAGTTGCGGTGGGACCTACCTGTGCACCGCGGGACCGGGTTACGACGGACCGACCGGTCTGGGCACGCCGAACGGGACGGGGGCCTTCTGATCAGCGCCGCAACCCGCTGAACGCGACAGTGACCACGGCGTCGGCCAGCTCCCGCTGGTCGACGCCGCGGTCTGTCCGGTACCACTCGGTGATCGAGTTGACCATGCCGAACAGCAGCCGGGCGGTGACGCCGGCGTCCACGTCCGGCCGCACGCCGCCTTCGGCGACCGCCTGCCGGACCAGCTCGGCGACCGTCCGGTCGAACTCGCGCCGCCTGCGCAGCGCCTCCCGCTCCACCTCGGTGTTGCCGCGCACCCGCAGCAACAGCGTGACGAACGGCAACTCGGCGACGAGCACCTCGACGCTGCGCCGGACCAACTGCTCCAGGCGTTCGGTCGCGGTGCCCTCGGTGAGTTCGGCTGCCGCGGCGGCGAGGCCGTCCAGCGCCCGGTTCACGGCCAGCCGCAGCAGTTCGGCCTTGCCGCTGACGTGGTGGTAGATGGCGGACTTGGTGATGCCGAGGCGGGCCGCCAGGTCCTCCATGCTGGTGCCGTCGTAGCCGCGTTCGTTGAACACGGTGACGGCGATCCGCAGCAGCGTCTCCCGGTCGTAGCCCGGCCGTCCACGTCGCGTCTCCTGACCGAACATTCGGTCAGTATCGCATCATCCCACGGGTCGCGGTACGGCGCTTAGGGTGGCGGCATGCCCGAGTTGGACCGATCGGACGGCAACGAGAGCCTGGCCACGGTGCTGGTGGCGGCCGGCGCGAACCTGGCCATCGCGGCCGCCAAGGCGGTGGGCGGCATCGTGTCCGGCTCGTCGGCGATGCTGTCCGAGGCGGCGCACTCGGTCGCCGACACGGTGACCGAGGTGTTGCTGCTCACCGCGTTGCGCCGCAGCGCCCGGCCACCGGACGCGCGCCACCCGCTGGGCTACGGGCCGGAGCGGTACTTCTGGGCGTTCCTGGCGTCGGTGGCCACGTTCATCGGGGGCGCGGTGTTCGCCGTGACCGACGGCATCCGGACCATCCTGGGCGGAGAAGACCTGGGCGACCCGCTGGTGTCCTACATCGTGCTGGGCATCGCGTTCCTGCTGGAGGGCACGTCACTGCTGCGCGGGGTGCACCAGACGTCCCGCGAGGCGCGGCGGTGGCGCACTCCACTGTGGACATACCTGCGGCACATGCCGGACACCACGGTGAAGGCCGTCGTGTTCGAGGACACGGCGGCGATCGTGGGCCTGGTCCTCGCGGCCGTCGGCCTGGTCGGCGGGCGGCTCACCGGGTCGCGCTGGTTCGACGGCGTGGCATCGGTGCTGATCGGCCTCACCCTGGCGTATGTGGCGTTCACCCTGGGCCGGGACAACATGTCGCTGCTGATCGGCCGGTCGGTGCCGGACCGGGTGCTGCGGCTGATCAGGGCCGAGATCGGGGCACCGTCGGTCGTGTCCGGCGTCGGCGACCTGGCCGCGATCCTGCTCGGCCCGGACGAGGTGCTGGTGGCGGCCAAGGTCGACTTCGTCGACACCGCGTCGGCCCCGGAGGTCGAGGCCGCCTGCGAGGAGGTGGAGCAGCGGCTGGGTGCTCGCTTTCCGGCCATCCGGCAGGTGTTCCTCGACCCCACGGCCAATCTGCGGCGGACCACGTCGGACGGCACGGTCGCACCATCCGAAGTAGACGATCAGTAGCCGGATCCGGTGCCGTAGCGGAACAGCACGCTCGTGCCGTCCGCCGTCCGGATGGTGACCGGCAGGTGCCCGGTCGGTTCCGCCGTGCCGACGAGGGCGTCCGTCAGCGCCCGCAGGGACGGCGGCTGGAAGTCGTACGCCGCCAGGTAGTCCGGCGCGGTGGGGAAGTAGGACACGTCGTACGGTCCCTCGACCGACGCCACCACGACCGGTTCGCCGGTGGCCAGCAGCGCGGCCACCAACCGCTGCTGGGTCGGATCGGCCCAGGCGTTGCCGGTGGTCACCACGGTGACGTCGTTGGCCCGCGCCGCCGCCACGGCCGCGTCGATCGCGGCCTGGTCCGGCGAGCCGGTCCACAGCCGTCGCACCGTCCGGCCGGTCGCGGTCAGGTCGTCGGCCAGCGTCCGGGTGGTGCCGACACCCCAGCCGGTCACCAGCACGTGGCTGCCCGCGGCGATCGGCAGGGCGTGGTCCGCGTTGCGCAGCAACGTGATGGACCGCCGGGCGATGCCGGCCATGGCGGCCAGGTGGTCCGGCGTGCCGACCGACGCGGTGATCCGCTCCGGTGTGGTGTAGGGGTCGGCGAACAGGCCGAGCTCTGCCTTCATGGTGAGGATCCGGGTGACCGACTGGTCGATCCTGGCCGGCGAGATGGTGCCGTCCCGGACGGCGTCGACCACGGTCTGGATGTCGGCCGGCACGTGCGCCGGCATCAGCAGCTCGTCGTCACCGGCGTTGATCGCGTCCAGGATCACCTGGTTCTCCGGGATGCCGGCGAGCGCGCCCGCGCTGAGCGAGTCGGTGATGACGACGCCGTTGTAGTGCAACGTGTTCCGCAGCAGGCCGGTGACGATCGGCTTGGACAGGCTGGCCGGCAGGCCGGACGGGTCCAGCGCGGGCGCCACGATGTGCGCCGCCATGATCGACCGCACCCCGGCGGCGATCGCGGCCCGGAACGGCGGGATGTCCGTGGCCATGATCCGTGCCCTGGTCTCGTTCGTCACCGCGACGCCGTCGTCGGTGTTCACCGTGGTGTCGCCGAGGCCGGGGAAGTGTTTGGCCTGTGCGGCGACTCCGGCGCGCTGGTAGCCGGCCACCGCGGCGGCGGCCATGGCGGACACGGCGGCGGGCCGGTCACCGAACGACCTCGGCCCGTCGGCGCTGTTGCGCGGGTCGGTGTTGACGTCGACCACGGGCGCGTCGTCCACGTTCACGCCCATGGCGCGCAGTTCGGTGCCGGACACGGTGGCCTGGGTGAGGGCGTCGGCCGGCCGGAACGTGGCGCCGACGGCCATGTTCCCCGGGGAGACGGCCGCGGGCGCGCCGATCCGGGTGACGGTGCCGCCCTCCTGGTCGGTGCTGATCTGCACCGGGACCGGGTTGTCGCCGGACATCGCGACGTGCTGCAACCCGTTGGACAGCGCGCCGATCCGCTGCGGGTCGGTGAGGCCGTTGGCCCAGGTGAAGTAGATTATCCCGCCCAGGTGGTAGCGGGCGAGCAGGTCGGCTCCGTTGGCCACGGAGTCGCCGTAGAGGGCGTGGTTGTTCGCCACGTCGGTCGGGTCCTCCGTGGTCGCGCTCGTGCCGTAGACGTAGGACACGAACATCTGCTCGACCTTCTCGGTGAGCGTCATCTTCGCCATGACCGCCCGGACCTCGGCGGCGATCCCGGCAGGGGCCGGCCCGGCGGACGCGGGCACGGCAAGGGCGGCGGCGCTGGCCACGACGGCACTGACCACAGCGACACGTAACGCGGGTGCGACCGGTCGACCGGACATGGGAACTCCCCGAGCGATGACTGTGAACTGTTGACGAACCCGATAGCTAGCGGGTGGTCATTTCACCGCTGCCGCTCGGCGCTGTCAATCACGTCTCGCGGCTACCCTGGCACACATCGGATGTCTGGAAGGTGCGCCCGTGGCCATCACCGACGAGGCGATCGAGAAGATCAAGGACATGATCGTCACCGGCGCGCTGCGGCCCGGTGAACGCCTGCCGCGTGAGGCCGATCTGGCCGAGCGGCTGGGACTGTCCCGCAATTCGTTGCGGGAGGCGGTGAAGGCGCTGTCGCTGATCCACGTCCTGGACGTCCGGCAGGGTGACGGCACCTACGTGACCAGCCTGGAACCGGCCGTGCTGCTGGACGTCCTGGCCTTCGTGATCGACTTCCAGCGCGACGACAGCGTGCTGGAGTTCCTTGAGGTGCGGCGGATCCTGGAACCGGCGGCCACCGCACTGGCCGCCACCCGGATGGCCGAGGCGGACGTGGCCGGCCTGCGCGCGCTGCTGGCCGGACTCGGCGCCGACCCGTCGGTGGACGAGCTCATGGCGAGCGACCTGGAGTTCCACCGGCGGATCGCGCACGGCTCGGGCAACCAGGTGCTGTGCTCGCTGATCGACGGCCTGGCCGGGCCGACCCGGCGGGCGCGGATCTGGCGAGGCGCCACCCAGCGGGCCGCGGTCACCCGCACGCTCGCCGAACACGGCGCCATCTGCGACGCGATCGCCACCCGCCGGCCGGAGGTCGCCCGCGCGTGGGCGACCGTGCACGTGGCCGGTGTGGAGCAGTGGCTGCGCGACGCGCTCACCGGACCGACACGGTGAGCGGGCATCCCGGTTACGAGTTGCCGCCAACCGGGTGTGACCGGCTTTTGCCCCTGGCGCGGCCCCGGCTTTCCGATTAATCTTCAGCTCAGCTGGCCAGTGTGTGGGGGACAGTGCGGCAGCACCCGAGTAATCGTAGTCAGACATGTCGGGGTATCAGGTCTCTTTGGAGTGCCCATGCCTCGACCCGGCGTGTCCGACGCACCTGTCGCACCCAGACCCCACGCACTCGCGTCACTACCACGCCGACCGGCCTCGCCTTGGCGAGCGGACCGCGCCAATCCGCCGGCACAGCCGGGGCCGGTCGGCACCCTGATCGCCGCCGGCGTCGTCCAGTCCGGCCAGGCGCTCACCTGGGTGCTCGTCGGCCTGCTGATCGGCGTCGGCGACCGCGGCGTGCGGCCCGGGCAACCCGTCACCGTCGTGCTCGCCATCGCCACCATCCTCGCGTTCGCCATCGGCTGCTTCGCCCTGGCGTTGGCGGCCGGGACGATCCGCGGCTCGGACGTGTGCCGGGTCGCCAGTGTGCTGTTCCAGCTCGCGTCCGCCGGACTGGTCGTCGGCGTCGGCACGTCGGTGCTGCGGCAGGTGTCGGAACGGGCAGCGGGCGCGGCCTTCGTCGTGCTGTTGGTGTCGTGTGTCGCGGCGGCAGTGCTGCTGCTGTGGCCACGAGGTTCCATTGTGGACTGATCGTCACTGGGGCCGGAGCCGCAGGCCCTGCATGCCGCCGTCGACCGCGAGTGCCGTGCCGGTGGTGGCCGCGTTGAGCGGGCTGGCCAGGTAGCAGATCGCGGACGCGACCTCCTGCGCCGACACCAGCCGGCCACCGGGCTGCCTGGCGCGCAGCGCGGCCAGTTCCGCGTCCGGGTCGTCGGCGGTTGCCAGCAGCCTGCGTATCCACGGCGTGTCCGCGGTGCCAGGGTTCACGCAGTTGACCCGGATGCCCTCGCGCACGTGGTCGGCGGCCATGGACAGGGTGAGCGAGTACACGGCTCCCTTGGACGCGCCGTACAGCGCGCGGTTGGGCAGGCCCGCCGTGGCGACGATGGAACACGTCTGCACGATCGCCGGATTCCGGCCGGCCGCCGCGGACTCGCGCAGCATCGGCAGTGCCGCCCTGGCGACCCGGACCATGCCCAGCACGTTCACGTCCAGCACCCGGCGCCACTCGTCGATGTCGTTGTCCGCCACCGTGCCCTGCGCGCCGATCCCGGCGTTGTTCACCACGATGTCGATGCCACCCAGTTCCCGCGCCGCCGTGGCGACCGCGTCGGACACGGCGTCGTCGGTGACGTCCGCGGTGATCCGCAGGATCGGATCCGGTGCCGCGCCGGGATCCAGGTCCAGGCACGCCACACTGGCGCCCCGCTCGGCGAGCAGCATGGCGGTGGCCAGGCCGATGCCGGAACCGCCGCCGGTGACCAGCGCCCGCTGGCCGGTGAACTCGGACGTCATACCGCATTCCTCCAGACGGCACCGGACGGGAACAGGTGATCGGCGAGCGCCTCGTCGCGCAGCCGCGCGGAGAATCCGGGCGCGGTCGGCGCGGCGTACCGGCCGCCGGTGACCACCACCGGGTCGGTGAACTGCTCGTGCAGGTGGTCGACGTACTCGATCACCCGGTCCTGCCGGCTGCCGCTGACCGCGAGATAGTCGAACATCGCCAGGTGCTGCACCAGTTCGCACAGCCCGACACCACCGGCGTGCGGGCACACCGGTATGCCGAACTTGGCCGCCAGCAACAGGTTCGCGATGTTCTCGTTGACGCCGGCCACCCGGGTCGCGTCGATCTGCAGCACGTCGATCGCCTGCGCCTGGAGCAGTTGCTTGACCAGCACCCGGTTCTGCGTGTGCTCGCCGGTGGCGATCCGCACCGGTGCCACCGCGGCCCGGATGGCGGCGTGCCCGAGCACGTCGTCCGGTGACGTCGGCTCCTCCACCCACCACGGCGCGAACGGTGCCAGCGCGCGGATCGCGTCGATCGCGGTGCCCACGTCCCAGCACTGGTTGGCGTCCACCGCGATCCGCACGTCCGGGCCGACGGCCCGCCGGGCCAGCTCGCACCGCCGGACGTCCGTGTCGACGCCCGCGCCCACCTTCAGCTTGACCAGGTCGAAGCCGGCCGCGACCGCCTCCTCGGCCAGCCGGACCAGCTTGGCGTCGGAGTAGCCCAGCCAGCCGGGGGACGTCGCGTAGGCCGGATACCCGGTGGCGAGCAGTTCCGCCTCCCGTGCCGCGCGGCCGATCCTGGCCGCCCGCAGCAGGTCCAGCGCCTCGTCGCGGGTGAGCGCGTCGGTGAGGTAGCGGAAGTCGACCAGGTCGACCAGTTCCTCCGGCGACAGGTCGGCCAGCAGCCGCCACAGCGGCTTGCCCTCGCGCCGGGCACGCAGGTCCCACAGCGCGTTGACCACCGCGCCGATCGCCATGTGCACGACGCCCTTCTCCGGGCCCAGCCAGCGCAGCCGCGAGTCGTGCACCAGCAGCCGCCACACGCCACCGAGATCGGCCAGCGTGTCCGCGACCGGGCGGCCGACCAGGAACGGCGCCAGCCCGTCGATCGCGGCCACCTGCAGGTCGTTGCCCCGCCCGATGGTGAACGCGAAGCCGTGGCCCGCGACGCCGTCGTCGGCGTCGGTGCGGATCACCACGTAGGCTGCGGAGTAATCCGGGTCCGGGTTCATCGCGTCCGAACCGTCCAGGTGGCGCGACGTGGGGAACCGGACGTCGTAGGTGTCGAGAGCGACGATGCGCAACGGCTTCACCCCACGTCCGGCCACAGACATCGGATGTGTGGGTGTCTACCAGCCGGGCGACGCCCGTGTCCAGATCGGGCGGATCCCGGACGATCACCGCGGCGAGG
Organism: Pseudonocardiaceae bacterium; assembly: GCA_035273045.1. Taxonomy (GTDB): domain Bacteria; phylum Actinomycetota; class Actinomycetes; order Mycobacteriales; family Pseudonocardiaceae; genus DATEPR01. The sequence continues at coordinate 12,715 of DATEPR010000261.1, forward strand.
AGGTCGGGATGCGCGGCGTGGAGACGGTGCTGTTCCTCGTCGTGGTCGCGACCGTGGTGGCCACGTTCGCCCGGCGGCTGCGGGTGCCCCCGCCGTCGCTGCTGGTCGTGGTCGGCGTGCTGGTCGGCCTGGTGCCCGGGGTGCCGGAGGTGCGGATCACCCCGGACATCATCGGCCTCGTGGTGCTGCCGCCGCTGCTGTACGCGGCCGGCGAGGAACTGCCGTGGCGGGACCTGCGGGCGGTGTGGCGGCCGGTGACCACGCTGGCCGTCGGCCTGGTGCTGGCCTCGGCGGCCGCGGTCGCCGCCGTGGTGGTGGCGATCACCGACCTGCCGGTGGGTCTGGCGTTGGTCCTGGGCACCGTGCTGGCCAGCACCGACCCGGTCGCGGTCACCGCGCTGGGCCGCCGGCTGTCCCTGCCGCCCCGGGTGCGGGCATTGGTCCAGGCGGAGAGCCTGTTCAACGACGCGACCAGCCTATTGCTGTTCCGTGAGGCGCTGGTGGTCGGGCTCGCGGTGGGCGCCGTGTCGTGGGGCCGGGTGGCCGTCGAGTTCCTGGTGCTGGCCGGCGGTGGCGCGCTGGTCGGCGTCCTGGTCGCCGGCGGTGTGGCGCTGATCCGCAGGCGGACCACCGATCCCGTGCTGGAGACGGTGGTCGCGCTGGTCACGCCGTACGCGGCCTACGTGCTCGCGGAGGCGCTGCACGGTTCGGGCGTCACGGCGGTGGTGGTGGCCAGCGTGGTGATCGGGGCGCGGACGGCTCGGCTGACCACGCCGATCACCCGGCTCCAGGTCGACTCGGTCTACCAGACCGTGGTGTTCCTGCTGGAGAGCGTGGTGTTCGGCCTGATCGGCCTGGAACTGCCGGCGCTGGTGCGCGCCCTGTCCGGGCACGGCCCGGCCTGGTTGCTGGAGGCGCTGGCGATCACCGCGACCCTGGTGGTGGTCCGGGTGGTGTGGGTGTTCCCGCTGTCCGCGGTGGGGCGGCGGCACGGGCGGCGACCCACCTGGCAGGTGCCGGCCGTGGTGTCCTGGGCCGGCGCCCGTGGTGTGGTGCCGCTGGCCGCGGCCCTGTCCATCCCGCTGGCCACGCCCGGCCGGGACCTGATCCTGCTGCTGGCCATCGCCGTGATCGTGATCACGCTGGTGGTGCAGGGGTCCACGCTGGCGCCGCTGGTCCGCTGGGCGGGCGTCGCCGTGCCGCACGCCGACATCCGGCAGGAGGACCGGGTCGCCCGGTTGCACGTGGCCCGCACCGGCCTGGCCCACCTGGCCTACCTGGCCGACCTGGAGGCGGCCCCGGAAGCCGCGCTGGACCAGCTCCGCCGCAGGTTGCAGGCCACCGTCGACCGGATCGAGGCCGACCAGCGCGACCACACCGAGCCGGCCGGCTCGGGC
>DATEPR010000262.1:0-5134 GCA_035273045.1 Pseudonocardiaceae bacterium
GTCCCCGAAGCGTTCAACCACCCGAAGCACGGCCTGACCGGCCTACACGTCATGTACCAGTTGCTGCGCCACTGACCCGAAGTTCGGTTTCGGATCAGGCCACCAGCGCTGCCGGACTCCCCCCGCTTCACCGCCTGGCCAATGGCGGCTGGATAAGAGTGTTACCAGGAGTGGGCGACCTGGCGACACTCTTATCCACTTCAGCGTCCCTGGTCGAATGCCAGTTCGGGTGACTGGACCAGGCGGACGCCTGCCTGTTGCAGTTCCTTCTCCACCCGGGCCGAGATGTCGGCCGCCGGTTCGCCGTCCGGGTAGGTCGCGTGGGCGCCGTGGATCAGGGTGACCGGGTGGGCGCGGGCCAACGCGCCGAAGGCGGTGGCACGGACGCAGTACTCGCTCTGCATGCCCACCAGGACCACCGGCGCACCGGCCGGGAGCCGGCCGGCGAGGTCGGTGCGGGCGAAGGCGTCGCTCTCCGGCTTGTCCACCACCGGCTCGCCGTCGCGCGGCGGGAACACCAGCTCCCAGCCGGGCGTGCCTGGTTCGTCGGGGTCGCCGGCGTCGCCCGTGTTGCGGACGTGCACGATCGGCACGCTGGCGGATCTCGCCGCCTCGATGGTCCGCTCGATGGCGGCGCCGACGGCGGGCGCGTCGGGCACCGGCGCGGGTGGCAGGAGCATGTTGCGTTGCGCGTCGATCACCAGCAGTACCGGCCTCATGGACCGGCACGCTAGCCAACGGGTCCGACAAGTCGACCGTCCAGTGGTCGACACGCCAGGACGCACGGGTGTCCTCGGACCTCCCGACAGCCCATCCGGGTACGGTCACTGCGTGTCCCCCAGGTCCGCCGCCGAGACCGTGGCCGCCAGCGCCACGGCCGACGGCACCGTCGTGCCCGACGTGGTCGGCCTGCTGCACGCCGCCGTCACCGCCCTCGGTGGCGCCGAGCGGGCCGGCCAGGTCGACATGGCGAAGGCCGTGGCACACAGCATCCGCACCGGCGAGCACCTGGCGGTCCAGGCCGGCACCGGCACCGGCAAGTCCCTCGGCTACCTGGTCCCGGCGATCCGGCACGCCGTGCTGGAGGACGCCACCGTCGTCGTCTCCACCGCCACCATCGCCCTGCAGCGCCAGCTCGTCGACCGCGACCTGCCCCGCCTCGCCGACGCCCTCGCGCCACACCTGGGCCGCAAGCCGACCTTCGCCATCCTCAAGGGCCGCCGCAACTACCTGTGCCTGCACCGCGTCCACACCGGCGCCCCGGAGGAACCGGACGACGCCGCGCTGTTCGACCCGTTCGCCGTGTCCGCCATGGGCCGCCAGGTGAAGCGGCTGCACGAGTGGTCGAGTGACACCGAGACCGGCGACCGGGACGAACTCGTGCCCGGCGTCACCGAGCAGGCGTGGCGGCAGGTGTCGGTGTCGGCCCGGGAGTGCCTTGGCCTGTCCCGCTGCCCGGTCGGCTCGGACTGCTTCGCCGAGCGCGCCAGGGCTGAGGCCGGCCGGGCCGACGTCGTGGTCACCAACCACGCCATGCTGGCCATCAACGCGCTGGAGGGCTACCAGGTCCTGCCGGAGCACGACGTCGTGGTCGTGGACGAGGCGCACGACCTGGTGGACCGCGTGACGTCGGCGGCCACCGCCGAGATCAGCGGCGGCAGCGTCAGCACGGCGGCCCGGCGCAGCGGCCGGCTGATCGACCAGGAGATCGCCGACCGCCTCGCCGAAGCCGGTGACGGCCTGGGCCTGCTGCTCACCGAGTTGCCCGCCGGCCGGGTGGACACGCTGCCCGAGGCGCTGCGCAACACCCTGCGCGCGGTCCGCGACGCCGCCCGCAACTGCCTGACCGCGCTCGGCCCGGAACGTGCCGTGCAGAAGGACGACGTCGCCGACGCCACCGCCACCAAGCTGGCCAAGGCGATGCTGGACGAGACCTTCGACACGGCCACCCGCATGCTGGACGCCTTCGAGGACGACGAGGCCAATCTCCGGGACGTCGTGTGGGTCTCCGGTGACGCCGACCGGCCGGCGTCGCTGCGGGTGGCGCCGCTGGGCGTCGGCGGCCTGCTGCGGGAACGGCTGTTCGGCCAGCACACCACGATCCTCACCTCGGCCACGCTGACCTTGGGCGGCGCGTTCGACACGTTGGCCAGGCAGTGGGGACTGCCCACGGCGCAACGGGAACCGGTGCGCAAGGTGGACGGCATGGCCACCGACAAAGAACCGGCGCTGGACGGTCCGAAGTGGACCGGCCTGGACGTCGGCTCGCCGTTCGAACACCACCGCAGCGGCATCCTCTACGTGGCCAAGCACCTGCCCGCGCCGGGCCGGGACGGCCTCGCCGACTCCTACCTGGACGAGCTGCACGAACTGGTCACCGCGGCCGGCGGCCGCACCCTGGGCCTGTTCTCCTCGATGCGGGCGGCGAAGCAGGCCACCGAGGCGCTGCGCGACCGCACCGAACATCCGATCCTGTGCCAGGGCGAGGATGCCACGGCCCTGCTGGTCACCAAGTTCGCCGACGACCCGCGCACCTGCCTGTTCGGCACCCTGTCGCTGTGGCAGGGCGTGGACGTGCCCGGCGCGTCGTTGCAGTTGGTGGTGGTGGACCGCATTCCGTTCCCGCGGCCGGACGATCCGCTGGCGTCGGCGCGGCAGCGGGCGGTGGCGGCCAGGGGTGGCAACGGTTTCCTCACCGTCGCCGCCACCCACGCGGCACTGCTGCTCGCCCAGGGTGCCGGCCGGCTGCTGCGGTCCATGGGTGACAAGGGTGTGGTGGCGGTCCTCGACTCGCGGCTGGCGAACGCCCGCTACGGCAACTTCCTCCGCGCGTCACTGCCGCCGTTCTGGTCCACGACGGACCCCGAGGTGGTCCGTGGCGCGCTGCGCAGGCTGGACGAGGCCGCCGCACCCGCCTAGCCGTGCCACCGCGCGACCACGGTCACCGTTCCCGGTGCCACCTCGGTGAAACCGGCGTCCCGCACCGCCACCGCCCGCGACCGCCGCCACAGCGCCACCGGTTCCGCCGGCGTGCACCACTCCGTCCACAGCGCACCGGTGGCCACCCGCACCGCGCACGGGCAGCCCGCCGCCGACCACGACGCCAACTCCGCGTCGTCCAGCATCGCGGCCAAGAGCATGGCGCCGTGCCCGACCTGTGCCGCCGCCTTGCCGGCGGTCATGGTGACCCGGGGATTGAGCCACAGTACGGGAATCCCGGCCGGTGGCGGGCCTGGTTCGTCGGCCGGCAGTTCGCTGCCGGAGATCTGCAACCGGCGGACCTCGTACGGCGTCTGGGCCACCAGTCCCGGCACCAGTGCGCGCACCTCGGCGTCACCCACCCGCACGGTCCGGCCGGGCAGCTCCGCCACGGCCGCCCAGTGCGCGCCACGCGCCCGGCGGGACACCTTCCGGATCCGGCTGGACGTCCACGCCAGCAACGGTTCCCGCCACTCCGGGTCGGGCCGCACGCACACCAGCACGGCGGCGGACGCGGCGGCCTCCAACACGGCGGTCCTGGCCGGCGGTGCGGACCTTTCGATGCGCAGGATCACCGGCATGGCCCGCACCTGCTCGGGTTCCGGGTCGGTGAACCGGACGGCACCGGTCAGGCGGGCCGTCAGTGGGGCCAGGACCGCGTTCACGGCCGGTTGGGCGCCAGCCCGTCGGCGATGTCCGCCGCCTCGACCTCGGCCCTGGTCACGCCGAGCACGAACAGGACGGCGTCCAGGTAGGGATGGGACAGGGCGGTGTCGGCCACCTCGCGCAGCGCCGGCTTCGCGTTGAACGCCACACCCAGCCCGGCCGCGGAGATCATGTCGATGTCGTTGGCACCGTCGCCGACGGCGACGCACTGGGCCAGCGGCACGCCGGCCTGCTCGGCGAACCGGCGCAGCGCCGCCGCCTTGCCCGGCCGGTCGACCACGGGCTCGACCACCCGGCCGGTCAGCATGCCGTCGACGATCTCCAGTTCGTTGGCGGCGACGAAGTCCAGGCCGAGATCGTCGGCCAGCGGCCGGATGACCGGCGTGAACCCGCCGGACACCACACCGCAGCGGAACCCGAGCCGCTTCAGGGTCCGGATGGTGGTGCGGGCACCCGGCATCAGCGTCAGTTCGGCGGCCACGTCGGCGAGGACCGACTCGGGCAGGCCGGCCAGCGTGGCGACCCGCTGCCGCAGTGCGTCGGCGAAGTCCAGCTCGCCGCGCATGGCGGCTTCGGTGACGGCCCGTACCTCGTCCACCCGGCCGGCCCTGGCCGCCAGCGTCTCGATGACCTCGCCCTGCACCAGGGTGGAGTCGACGTCGAACACGATGAGCCGCTTGGCCCGCCTGGCCAGGCCGGCCCGTTCGAAGGCGATGTCCAGGCGCGCCGCGGCGGCCACGTCGGTCAGCGCGGACCGCAGCTCGTGGTCGATGTCGCCGGGCACCGTGACGTGCAGTTCCAGGCCGGTCACCGGGTAGTCGGCGACCCGGTTGATGGAGTCGATGTTCACGCCCAGCGCGGCCAGCCGCCGGGCCACCTCGGTGAAGCCCCGGGCGGTGATCGGCCGGCCGAGCACGACCAGGACGTGCGTGGAACCGCTGCGCACCAGTGCGTCGGCGCCGGCCTCGATGTCCACGTCCACGTGCATGGCGACGGTCGCCATGGCCTGCTCGACGGCCTCCTGGACGCCTTCGGGGTCGTGGAACACGTCGACCAGGACACCGAGCACCAACTGGCCCTGGATCACCACCTGTTCCACGTCCAGCAGGTGCACGCCCTGCCGGGACAGCACGGCGAACAGCACCGACGACACGCCGGGCTTGTCCGGTCCGGTGACGGTGATCAGGACCGGCGTACCCCGCTGCTCAGGGACAGTCATGCGGCCTCCCGGCATGGTCGAGCCCCGGCGCTGGCCGGGGCTCGGGTCCTGGCTGGTGACGGCAGGATCAGGGCTGGTCGCCGCTGCCCTCCCCGGCCGAACCGCCGCCGACCGTGGCCTGCACGCGGTGCCGACGCCCGACGTGCTGTTCCAGGCGCAGTCGTTCGACCATGTGCGGGTAGTGCAGCTCGAACGCGGGCCGCTCGGAGCGGATGCGCGGCAGTTCGGTGAAGTTGTGCCGGGGCGGCGGGCAGGACGTGGCCCACTCCA
>DATEPR010000263.1:0-6893 GCA_035273045.1 Pseudonocardiaceae bacterium
CACCGCGCTGCTCACGCCCGACCTCAACGACGTCGACGACCATGAGTGGGCCACTTTCCTGGCCAGGCTGGTCGCCGCACTCGCCCCTGCACCGGCCGACGGACGGGAGCCGCCGCGATGAAAGCACGGATCAACACCGAACGCTGCCAGGGGCACGGCAGGTGCTATGACCTGGTCCCCGGCCTGTTCGCCGAGGACGAGGACGGCTACTCCACGGTGATCGGCGACGGCCTGGTGCCGCCCGGTCTCGTCGAGGACGCCCAGCTGGCCGAGGCCAACTGCCCGGAACGCGCCGTCGAACTGGACGGGGACTGACGATGACCACCGACGAGCGTTTCACCAGGGACTTCCGCGAGTCGCGGGATCCGGAGCGGGGCAGCCACAGCGAGGTGGTCACCGGCCCGGTGACCGACTGGACGACCGACTTCTCCCATCTGGAACCGCGTTGGGCCGCCGACCCGTTCCCGGTCCAGGACGAGCTACGGCAGCGCTGCCCGATCGCGCACACCGACCGGTTCGGTGGCGCGTGGCTGCCCACCCGGTACGACGACGTCGCCGAGATCGCGTACGACACGGATCGGTTCTCGTCCCGGGCGATCATCGTGAGCAACTTCCGGCCGCCGCTGGACCTGGCACCGGTGGGCGGCACGCCGCCGATCTCGTCCGACCCGCCGTTCCACCACGAGGCCCGAAAGCTGCTGCTGCCCGCGTTCACCAAGTCGGCGGTGAGCAGGCAGGAACCGGCGACCCGCGCCTACTGCGACGAGCTGATCGACGGCTTCGCCGGGCGGACCGTGGTGGACGCCGCCGTCGAGTACGCGCAACACATCCCGGTCCGCGTCATCGCCGACATGCTGGGCTTTCCCAAGGAGGACGGGCCGAGCTTCCGGCGGTTCGTGGAGAACGCGGTGGAGGCGGTGAACCTGCCGTCGGAGGAGCGGCTCGAACGGTCCGACGAGCTGTTCGACTACCTGCTGGACCAGATCCGCGACCACGTCGCCCATCCCAGGGACGACCTGACGTCCTTCCTGATCGACGCCGAACTGGGCGGCCAGAAGCTGGAACCCGCGCACGTCGCCGGCACGATCGCGTTGCTGCTGATCGCCGGGATCGACACCACCTGGAGCGCCATCGGCGCATCGCTGTGGCACCTCGCCGGCCACCCGGCCGACCGGCAGAACCTGGTGGCACACCCGGAGAAGCTGCCGACCGCGATGGAGGAGTTCCTGCGGGCGTACGCGCCGGTCACCATGGCCAGACTGGTGAAAGAGGACATGCGCTGGCACGGCGTGGACATGCGGGCCGACGACTGGGTGCTGCTGTCCTTCCCCGCCGCCAACCGCGATCCGGACCAGTTCGAGCGGGCCGGTGAGGTCGACATCGACCGCAGGATCAACCGGCACGCCGCATTCGGGCTCGGCATCCACCGCTGTGTCGGTTCGCACCTGGCGCGGATGGAGCTGCGGGTCGCGCTGGAGGTGTGGCTGCGGCGGATCCCCGAGTTCTCGCTCGCCGACCCGGCGGCGGTGACGTGGTCGGCGGGCCAGATCAGGGGTCCCAGGACCCTGCCGATCCGCGTCGGCTGACGCCGGCCGGACCGCATATGTACAGCGGAAATGCCGCGCCGGCGGATACCTCTCGTATCGCGGCGCCAACTGGCCGTGGCATGATTCCCCGCATCGGCTGAATCAGCCTCCTCCGGTCCGGGCGAATCGGACCACAATCCCGAATCCGTTGCGGTGCCCCCTATACGGGGGGTCATCGCACCCTACATGTCAGGCTGCCTCCATACGCCTTCCAACGGAAACCTGACGTGGTGACTCGCGATCCCGCATCCGAGCACTCACGGCACGGGTAGAGGAGGGAACCCCATGCACAGTGCGGCCGTCGAGGCCGAACGAGTAGCGCCGCCGCCCAATTCGGAACGGTGCTCGCGTCGACCCCGGCTGCCGTGATCGATCCTGCGGGATCGCTCGCACTTCAATATTGGATTCTGAGCTGAACCACGACGGCCCTGGGCGTGGGTCCGTGGTTCGTCTTATCCGAAAACAGTCCGGGCAGATCGATTCCGACGGGCGTTGTCGGTCGGGTCTGTTCGGATTCGCGACACCTCAGCAACAATGATGCGAAGGCGAGAAAAAGCATGAAGCTGAGACGAACACTGAGCATTGTGGCCGCCGCGGCCGTGGTCGGTACGGGCCTGGTCATCGGCACCGCCGGCACCGCGTCGGCCAAGCCGGGCCTTGAGGTCGTCGGCCCCTGTGGTGATCTCCTCGACTTTGTCGAAAGGGTCGCCGGCACGCTCGTCGTCACGATCACCATCCCGACCGCCGACTCGTCGGAGGTCTGGAACCTCACCGCGCAGGAGCAGGAGTACGACGCGGTGACCGGCGGCCGCATCGGCAACCCGGTGAACCTGGTGCCCAACCCGCTGCCGCCGCTCGCGTTCAGCCCGGTTGAGGGTGGCTTCACCACCACGATGAACTTCACCGACACCGCTGGATTCACCCACGGTTTCAGCTACACGGCCACGCGGACGTCCCCGACGCCGCTGACCTGCGCCAGTCAGGGCTTCTGGACCCACCCGGCCAACGTGGCGGGACCGACGTCCCAGAACCCGGTCGGCAGGCCAGACACCGCTCCGAAGCTGACCGGTGCGACCGAGGCCGACGCGGGCACGAATGACGTGCTGCTCCAGTTCGACCAGGAGATGCTGGCGACCGCGCAGGGCATTCCGGCCAACAACCGGTTCTCCATCACGGTCAACGGCGTGGCGCGCAACGTCACCGGCGTGCAGGTCATCGACGACTCGCCGCCGGCTCTGGCCGTCGTCGACGTCACGTTCGACGGTCTGCCACTGACGTCCGGCCAGACGGTGGGCGTGACCTACCGCAAGCAACTCTCCGCGAGTCTGCCGCAGTTGCAGGACCTGGACAATCTCCAGACCGCCAACTTCGGTCCGATCTCGGTGCCCGCTTTCTGATCCCTGTCCCATCCCCCCGGAAAACCACGGGCCGTCCGGCGTCTCCCCGCCGGACGGCCCGTGGCCCGTTCATCGTGAGCGTGATGGGGAAACGGGCTGGTTCGACCACGGGTCACCTTCTCTCGGGTTGGGTCACTGCCAGCGGCGGAAGGCGTCGTGCTCGATGCCGAACTGGTCGAGCACCTTGCCCGCGGTCTGCCGGAGCAGGTCGGCCACCGACTCCGGCTGGTGGTAGAAGGCCGGGACGGGCGGCAGGACGGTGGCCCCGGCCAGTGTCACGGTCTCCATGTTGCGGATGTGGATGAGGCTCAGCGGTGTCTCCCGCGGCACCAGCACCACCCGCCGCCGCTCCTTCAGGTTGACGTCGACGGCCCGGGCGATGAGGTCGACGGACAGCCCGGTGGCGACGGCGGCCAGCGTCTTCATCGAGCACGGCATCACCACCATGCCGTCCACCAGGAACGACCCGGACGAGATGGCGGCCGCCATGTCGTCCGGCGCGTACACCACGTCGCCCAGCGCCTCGACGTCGGCGCGTTTCATGTTCAGTTCCAGTTCGATGCTGCGTTCCGCGCCCCGGGACACCACCAGGTGCACCTCGACGTCCTGGATCGGCCGCAGCAGCGTGAGCAGCGAGATCGCCAGTTGCGGCGCGCTGGAACCGGTGACGCCGACCACTAGTCGCCTTGGCATGTCAGTGCACTCCGGACAGGACGTGGGCGTTGCAAGCCAGCACGGCGTCGGTCACGACGGGGTCGCCGCCCGCGTCGCGCACCGCGGCGGTCACCCGGACGCCGGCCCGTTCCTTGGGGGCGGCGCCGAAGTCGGAGCCGATCAGCACCCCCTGCTGGCGGCGGATGTCCTGCTCGGCGCTCATCGCGTCCCTTCTCCTCGTCACATCCCCTGTTCGACTGTCGCACAAGGACGGTCGGCCGCGCGAGGCGCCAGCCTGGCGCAGTAGCAGCGGTGGTACTGGTTGCCGACCCCGGCGTACCCCCAGGTTGCCAGCCGGCTGACCGGACAGGCCGACGGGTGGCCCGGCACGGCGGGGTTGGCGGAGTGCACCAGCCAGGCGTGCGGGAACTCGGCGGGCCTGCCACAACCAGACCCTCCAGGACCCGCAGAACAGGCTGACCGCGCAGGTGGCCAAACTCCCCCTCGACCACGCTGAGCTACCCGGGCCGCTGGCAGGTGTCCGTCGGCGAGCACCTGGACCTAGTTGTAGTGACCTGACACGTTGATGACGGTTACCCGGCCAGTCGGCTTGCCGGTCCGTGTCCGGACCGGTCTTCCCGGCGCACTGGCCGTCGCCGAACACCTCGGCAGCACCGGCGCCGAACGGCTCATCGACGCCTTCGACCGCCTCGCCGCACTCCCCGACGTGCGCGCCATCACCGCCCTGCTCGGGTGAGCCGCGCCGCCGGGTCAGCCGGGCAGGGTCACCTCGGCCTCGACCGTGACCTTGTCGGCCAGCTTCAGCGCGCCCAGGAACGCCGAGTACGGCTTGATGCCGAACTCGGTCTGCACCACCGTCCCGGTGGCGCGGAACCGGTTGTCACCCAGCGGGGTGATCGTCAGGGTGAGGTCGCGGGACACGTCGCGCAACGTGAGCGTGCCGGTGACCGTGCCGCCGCCGTCCGCGTCGAGATCGGCCGACGTGGCGACGAACCGGGCCGTCGGCGACCGGTCCGCGCCGAGCACCTTCGCCGCGTTGTTCCGGATCTCCTGCTTGTCCCCATCGGACAGTGGCTTCAACCCGCCGGTGCCGCGCAACACGTTCAGCGAACCGGTCTCCGCCGAGACGTCGATGCCGGAAGCCGCCGGGTCGGCGCCGACCGTGACCGTGCCCGACCAGCGGGTCACCTCGATGGTCAGGTCGTGGCCGACCTTCGTGGCCAGTCCCTGGCGGGTGGTGCGCAGTACCAGCGAGCCCGAGTCCGGGCCGATCGGATGGGAACCCTGAGCTGTCATGACCGAACGGTAGGACTGGAGGACGAACGCCGCAAAGTCGACCTCAACGCATGTCGGACCCGTGCCGGCACGGCGGGTCGAACGGCACGCCGGGCACGTACTGCCGCCACTCCGCCACGGTCACCCCGTCCCCGGCGCTCGCGCAGATCCGCCGGGCAGCGTCGGCCAGGTCAGTGGCGTAGAAGCGCACCACGCCGTCCGCACCACCCTCGGCCAACTGCCGGCCGTCCGGGCTGAACGCCACGGTGAACACCGACTCGGCGGACGCGGTCAGCGTGCCGAGCAGCGCCGGCCGGGCCGGGTCGCCCACGTCCCACAGCCACACGGTGCCGTCACCGCTGCCGCCGGCCAGCATGTGCCCGTCCGGGCTGAACGCCACCGAGTAGACGAAGTTCGCCGGCCCCACCAGCGGCCGGCCGAGCGGCACCGGCCGGGCCGGGTCGCTCACGTTCCACAGCCACACCAGGTGATCCTCCCCGCCCGCGGCCAGGGTGCGGCCGTCCGGGCTGAACGCCACCGAGTAGACGTAGTTGGTCGGGCCGCGCAGCGTGACCAGCGGCCGGGGCCGGCTCGGGTCGCGGACGTCCCACAACCGCACGGTGCGGTCGGCGCTGGCCTCGGCCAGTGTCCGGCCGTCCGGGCTGAACGCGGCGGAGTACACGTGGTTCGTCGCGCCGGTGAGGGTGGGCAGGGGACGCGGCCGGCGCGGATCGCTGATGTCCCACAGCAGCACCGTGTCGTCGTCGGTCGACGCGGCCAGGATCATCCCGTTCGGACTCACCGTCAGCGACTCCACCAGCGTGTTGGCACCGGTGAGGACCGGCCCGACCGGCATCGGCCGCGCCGGGTCGGTGACGCGCCACATCCGTACCGTGCCGTTCTCCGACCCCACGGCCAGGAGGTGACCGTTCGGCGTGAGGGCGGCCGAGCCGTCGAACCGGGTGGTGGCCGGCGGCCGCACCGGCGGCCCGGCGAGGACCGGGCCACCGGGCGCGTTCACCCGCCACAGGCTGGCCGTGTCGTCGGCCCTGTCCGGCGCGATCGCGGCGAGCCGGCCGTCGCGGCTGTAGTCCACGGCGAACACGCCGTCCCTCGGGGCCGTGATGTCCGGTCCGGGCAGCGGCCAGACGTCCGCGACACCGTCGGCCGACGCGGACACCAACGCGGCGCCGGACAGGTAGGCGACCGCCGTGACCGGGCCGGCGTGCGGCAGGACCTCGGCCATCCGGTCGCTGCGCAGGTCCCACACCCGCACCGTGTTGTCCGAACTGCCGGCGGCCAGCGTGCGCCCGTCCGGGCTGAACGCGACCGCGTTGATCCAGTTGGCCGCCCCGCCGAGCCGGACCGGCCGGGCCGGATCAGCCACGTGCCACAGGTACACGTAGTGGTCGGCACTGCCCGCGGCCACGGTCGCGCTGTCCGGCGCGAACGCCACCGTGTAGACGATGCCGGCCGGCCCGTGCAGCACCACCGCCCTGCCCATGCCGGACGCCGGCCACAGCCACACCGTCCCGTCGGCGCTGCCCGCCGCGAGCCACCGGCCGTCGTCGCTGAACGCCACCGCGTGCACCGCCCCGGCCGGGCCGGTGAGTACCGGGAGGGCCACCGGCATGGCCGGATTGGCGATGTGCCACCGGTACACGTCGTGGTCGGCGCTGCCGGCGGCCAGCACGTGGCCGTCCGGGCTGAACGCGACCGAGTAGACGGTGCTGGCCGGGCCGGCCAGCGGTGGCCCGACCAGCACCGGATCGGCCGGCCGGCGCACATCCCACAGGTAGACCCGGTGATCGCCGCCGGCCACGGCGAGCAGCGACCCGTCCGGGCTGAACGCGAGCGCGAACACCGTGCCCGGCGGCCCGTACAGCGGGGCGCCGGCCAGCATGGGGTGCCGCCGGTCGCGCGTGTGCCACAACCGGATCTCGTTGTTGGTCGCGCCGGC
>DATEPR010000264.1:0-3307 GCA_035273045.1 Pseudonocardiaceae bacterium
CGGCCGGGCGGCGCAGGCGTTCCGGGACCAGGGGCATGCACCGACTATGCCGGAAATCGTTCGCCCTGGTGACCGGCCGCGCGGCACCATGCGGGTCATGGGCGTTCTGGAGGCCAGCGGGCTCGGGCACACGCTCGCGGACGGCAGGGTGCTGTTCCGTGACGTGTCGTTCCGGGTCGGCGCCGGCAGCGTGACGGCCGTGGTGGGTGCGAACGGCGCCGGCAAGACCACGCTGCTGCGGATGCTGTCCGGTGAACTCCCGGTCGACGACGGCGGCGTGCGGGTCGAGGGCGGCCTGGGCGTGATGCCGCAGTTCGTCGGGTCCGTCCGGGACGACCGGACCGTCCGTGACCTGCTGCTCGCCGTGGCGCCGCCGCCGGCCAGGGCGGCAGCGGCCGAACTGGACGAGGTCGAGCTGCTGCTGATGGACACCGACGACGAGCCGACCCAGCTGCGCTATGCCACCGCGCTGGCCGGCTGGGGCGAGGCCGGCGGCTACGACCTGGAAGTGCTGTGGGACACGGTGACCGTGGCCGCGTTCGGCTTGCCCTACGACGTGGCGAAGCACCGGGAGGTGCGGACGCTGTCCGGCGGTGAGCAGAAGCGGCTGGTGCTGGAGGCCCTGCTGCGCGGCAACGAACAGGTGCTGCTGCTGGACGAACCGGACAACTACCTGGACGTGCCCGGCAAGCGGTGGCTGGAACAGCGGTTGGCGGAGACGCCGAAGGCGGTGCTGATCGTCAGCCACGACCGGGAACTGCTGGCCAACGCGGCCACCGCCGTGGTCACCCTGGAGGGGCGGACCAGTTGGACGCACGGCGGCAGCTTCGCCACCTGGCACGAGGCGCGGGAGGCGCGCATCGAGCGGATGGCTGAGCTGCATCGCCGCTGGGACGAGGAACACCAGCGGCTGCGCGAACTGGTCCGGTCACTGCAACGGGCCGCCATGATGAGCGACGTCATGGCCAACCGGTACGCGGCCGCCCAGACCCGGCTGCGCAAGTTCGAGGAGGCCGGTCCACCGCCGGAACTGCCGCGCGAACACAAGGTCACCCCCCGGCTACGCGGCGCCCGGACCGGTGTCCGCGCGATCACCTGTGCCGGTCTGGAACTGAGCGGGTTGATGCGGCCGTTCGACCTTGAGGTGTTCTTCGGTGACCGGGTGGCGGCGTTGGGCGCCAACGGTTCCGGTAAGAGTCACTTCCTGCGCCTGCTGGCCGGGGAAGACGTGGCGCACACGGGTTCGTGGCGGCTGGGCGCGCGGGTGGTGCCTGGCCTGTTCGCGCAGACGCACGCCCATCCGGAGTGGGTCGGTCGGACGCTGGTGGACGTGCTGTGGCACGGCGACGGCGAGCGGTCCGGTGTGGACAGAGGAACCGCGATGGCCGCGCTGAGCCGGTACGGCCTGGCCGCGGCGGGCGACCAGCGGTTCGAGACGTTGTCCGGCGGGCAGCAGGCGCGGTTTCAGATCCTGCTGTTGGAGTTGTCCGGGGCGACCTTGTTGTTGCTCGACGAGCCGACGGACAACCTGGACCTGACATCGGCCGAGGCGTTGCAGGATGCGCTGGCGGAGTTCACCGGGACCGTGTTGGCGGTGACGCACGACCGGTGGTTCGCCCGGTCGTTCGACCGGTTCCTGGTGTTCCGCTCGGACGGTTCGGTGTCCGAAACGGACGGTCCGGTGTGGGACGAGGGGCGGGTGGCTCGGCCGGTCAACCGGTGAGGTGATGCGGTTGCGGGCACCTGCCCGATAAGAGCGATCAGCGCCCAAGCACCTCCGTGATGGCGTCGATCCCCCTGTCCAGATCAGCCCGAGAGATCACCAGCGGTGGCGCCACCCGCAGCGTCATGTCGTGGGTTTCCTTGCACAGCACGCCCCGGTCGGCGAGCGCCTCGCACGCCTCCCGGCCGGTCGGGCCGCCGGGGGAGATGTCGATGCCGGCCCACAGCCCACGCCCCCGTACCTCGGCGACGCCCCGGCCGACCAGCGATCCCAGCCGGGCGTGCAGGTGGGCGCCCAACTCGCGGGACCGTTCCTGGTACTCACCGGTGCGCAGCAGCCGGATCACCGCCCGGCCGACCGCGCAGGCTACCGGGTTGCCGCCGAACGTCGACCCGTGTTCGCCGGGCCGTAGCACGCCCAGCACGTCCCGCGAGCCGACCACGGCCGACACCGGCAGGATGCCGCCGCCCAGCGCCTTGCCGAGGGTGTACAGGTCGGCCCGGACGCCCTCATGGTCCAGGGCGAGCAGGTCGCCGGTCCTGGCGAGTCCGGACTGGATCTCGTCGGCGATCATCAGGACGCCCGTCTCGTCGCAGATCTGGCGCACCTCGCGCAGGTAGCCGGCGGGCGGCACCAGCACGCCTGCCTCGCCCTGGATGGGCTCGATGAGCACCGCGGCGGTCCGTTCGGTGATCGCGTTGGCGAGCACGTCGGCGTCGCCGTATTTGACCACGTGGAAGCCGGGCGTGAACGGGCCGAAGCCGGAGCGGGCCACCGGGTCGGTCGAGAACGACACGATGGTGGTGGTGCGGCCGTGGAAGTTGGCGCCCGCCACGACGATCTCGGCGGTGCCGTCCGGGACGCCCTTCACCTGATGCGCCCACTTGCGCGCCACCTTGATCGCCGACTCGACCGCCTCGGCGCCGGAGTTCATCGGCAGCACCATCTCGGTGCCGGTGAGTTCGGCCAGCTCGCGGCAGAACAGGCCCAACTGGTCGTGGTGGAACGCCCTGCTCGTCAGCGTCACCCTGCCCAACTGCTCGACCGCGGCGGCGACCAGGTCCGGGTTGCGGTGGCCGAAGTTGAGGGCCGAGTAGCCGGCCAGGAAGTCCAGGTAACGGCGGCCGGCCACGTCGGTCACCCAGGCGCCGTCCGCGGCGGTGATCACCACGGGCAACGGGTGGTAGTTGTGGCTGCTCCACCGTTCGTCGAGGGCGACGAAATCGGCCGTCTCGCGAGGGGCAGCGGACTGGTCGAGGGCGCGGTCGGCGATGGTCATGTCTCCAGGTTACGGGTTCTCCGACGGCTGTTTCAGCCACGATCCGTTGCACGGCCGGGTGTTTCGTTGTGTGCTGAGCGCTCGCTACGGCGATTCGTTGCGGACCGTTGACAACTCACGATTGTAAGTCGAGACTTACCGTTCGTGGGGACTTACGGAGTGGGAGCGTTGGGCGCGCTGGGCGACCCGACCCGGCGCGCCATCATCGAGCTGCTGACCACGCGACCCAGCGCGGTCGGTGAGCTCGCCGAGCGGCTGCCGGTCAGCCGCCCGGCCGTGTCCCAGCACCTGAAGGTGCTCAAGGA
>DATEPR010000265.1:0-4125 GCA_035273045.1 Pseudonocardiaceae bacterium
TTGAGGTTGAGGTAGATCTGCGCCGTGGCGCCGGCCCAGCAGGCCTTGGCGACCGTGCCGCCGGGCGCGCTGGCCGCGGCCGGCCGGCAGTTGCCGGTCTGCTCGACGTCCTGCAGGCCGAGCTGCTTGAGCACGAGCGGCGCGTCGACCGCGTCCCACTGCGGCGCGAAGCCGTGGTCGCTGGACGCGAGCACGTCGGCGCCGGGCAGCGCGGACTTCACGAACGCCAGCCGGGCGTCGGCGGCCGCGTACGCGCCGCGGACATAGCCCTCGCGCTGGGCCAGCCGATGGTCGCGCGGGCCGGTGCCGGCCTTGCGGTCGAAGAACGGGTTGGGGCTGTCGTCCGGCGCGGTCGGGGTGAGCAGGCCGAGGATCTGGTGGCTCACCTCGTCGGTCTCGTCGGTGCCGGCCAGCAGCACGTCCGTGTCCGGCTGGAGCGTCTTCAGGACGAACCGGTACACCGCGAGGTCGTACGCCTGGTTCAGGCCGACCGTCTGGCCGAACCACGTGTCCTCGTCGATCAGGCCGGCCTCCTCCGGCGCGAAGTCGCCGAAGATCGCCGGGGGCAGGTTGTCCGCGATGTACTTGGCCAGGTGGTCCTCGCCGGGCGCGCCCGCCGGGAGCGCGGCGCAGGCCGCGGTGGCGCAGTGCGCGCTGGGCCGGGTCACGGACGTGAAGTAGAGCTGGAACTTCGACAGGTCCGGAGCCAGGTCGGTGACGTCGGCGTAGAAGCCGGCGCTCTCCCCGGCGGCCGGGCCGATCAGGCCGTCCGCACCCTTGAGCTTGATCGGGCTGTACCTGCGCGGGGTCAGCGTCGCCGCCGCGCGGGCGCCGTCCTTGGCCGCCGCCGTCGGCACCATCAGGACACGGTCGTAGCCGTGGCCGCCGCGCGAGAAGACGTACAGGTCGTAGGTTCGGTCGGGATTCTGGCTGCCGAACGACGTCGGCACGGTGAGCACCGACTGCCTGGCCGGCACGCCGACACTGGCCGGCACGTCGGTCCAGCCGGCGGCCGGGGTGAACGCGGCGACCTGGTAGGACAGGCCGAACTTGGCGGCCGACGCCTGTTTCGCCGGGTCCGCGGGGAAGTCCAGCACGCCGCGGTTGGAGAAGAACGTCGCGAAGTCGACGGTCGGGCCGTTGATGTCGGCGTTCAGGCCGCCGGTCCACTCGATCTGCGCGACCTTCCTGCCGGCCAGCTCGGCGGACGACGCCACCGACTGGGCCTGGAGCACACCGGGCGCCGAGAACGACGTGGACGACGTGAACGGCTGCCGGGTGTCGAAGAACGTGTTGTTGGTGCTGCCGTGCACACCCGGCCAGGCGCCGGTGGCCAGCGTGTACCAGCCCTGGCCGGTGTTGGGTGGGAAGCCCTGGGTGAGGCCGTTGTCGCCGGTGGCGCCGGAACCCATCATCGCGGCGTACGTCGGCATGATGCCCAGGGCGGCGTACCGTCGCATGAGGTCCGGGCGCATGCCGTCGGAGCTGTAGAGCACCACGGGGTGGTGCGCGGGCGGCTGGTGATGGTCCGGCGCCGCGCCGGCAACGGGGGTCGCGATCGTGACCAGGCCACCGACCATCCCCGCTACGGCAACGCCGATGGCTAATCTATGGCGTACGCTCATTACCCACCCTGTCTGAGAGAATGCGTTGACAGCCGTCTACTCTCACGAAACCGCGAGGGTGCGTCAATCCCGCTTGGATCAGGCGGCCGCTCCGTTCAGCGGTTCCACCGTGGTGGGCTTGGGGTACACCTGAGGGGTGATACCCGTCCACGACGTGAACCCGCTCCGGCGGGCGCCGGTGGTCACGTATGCCCTGATCGCCGCGAACGTGGTGGTCTTCCTCCTGATGCCGGCCGCGGCGCACTCACTGGTCGGCACCACCTCCCCGGCCCAACTCTGTGACCTCCAGTCGTTCTTCGAGCGCTGGGGCGCGGTGCCGCGGGAACTGATCGGCAATCACCTGCCCGCCCTGGTCCCGACCGGCCAGGCAGCGGGCCACGCGTGCGTGCTCGGCCCGCCGGACTACACGAAGTCGCCGGCGCTGTCGGTGCTCACCGCCATGTTCGTGCACAGCAGTTGGTCGCACCTGCTGGGCAACATGCTGTTCCTCGCGGTGTTCGGCAACAACGTCGAGGACCGGATGGGTCGCGGCTGGTACGTGCTGTTCTACTTCGCCTGCGGTTACGCCGCCGGTTACGGCTTCGCGCTGCTGGCCCCGTCGTCGACCGGCCCGCTGGTCGGCGCGTCCGGTGCCATCGCGGGTGTGCTCGGCGCCTATCTGGTGCTGTGGCCGAGGGCCAGGGTGTGGGGCCTGATCCCGTTCCTGTTCTTCATTCCGCTGCGCGTGCCGGCCTGGCTGATGCTGGGCATGTGGTTCGTCCTCCAGGCCCTGTACGCGACCGGTTACGGCACGTCCTCGGCCAGCGACGTCGCCTACCCCGCCCACATCGTCGGTTTCGTGGTGGGCGCGCTGCTCGCGCTGCCGCTGCGGCCCCGCGCGATGGCCAGATCCTGAGCCTGCCCACCGCGGCGGGCTAACCTGAGCCATGACCGACGATGAGGTCGTCGTCGAGTTCGCCCTGACCCGCCTCGACCATCCCGAACTCGACCTGGAGGAGATCGCGGCGCTCATGGTCCGGCGGATGGGCCGGGACCGGATGCTGGACTTCGCCTCCCGCAATCTCGCGACCCGTGGCGAGTTGCGCGGCGCCCTGTTCCCGTCGGCCGTCGAGCACGTGCTACGGGTGGTGCTGACGGCGCGCGGTCCGACCGACTGACGCAACAGATGGTTGCGCGTCGCCGCGGTCCGCGGTAACGTGCAACTAATGGTTGCGGATGGGAGAGGTCCATGGAGTACGGCACCATCGAGCGCGAGATCCACATCGACGCCACTCCCGAGGTGGTCTACGAAGTGATCACGAAGCCGGAGCACATCGCGCAGTGGTGGGGCTTCGACATGGACTTCCCCGCCGTGCCGGGCGGCACCGGGCGGATGACCCGGAGCCGGGGTGACGGCGGGACGCTGGTGGTGCCCGTCGACGTCGTGGAGGCGGACGCGCCACGGCGGTTCGTGTTCCGCTGGGTCCACCCGGACGGCCAGCGGGCGACACCGGAGAACTCGTTCCTGGTGACGTTCGACCTGATGCCCGCCGCCGGTGGGACGCTGCTGCGCCTCACCGAGGCCGGATTCCGGGAAATCGGTTGGGAGGCGGCGAAACTGGCGGCCCAGTACCGCGATCACGTTGCCGGCTGGGACAAGCACCTGCCGAACCTGGCGGCCTACGCGGCCGGTCTGGAGCGGCCATGATCGACGACGAACTGTGGGCCGCCCTCGGTGACCCCACCCGTCGTCGGTTGGTGGACCTGCTGCTGGCCGACGGATCCGGCACGGCGACCAGCCTGAGCGCCCGGATGCCGGTGACGCGCCAGGCGGTCGCGAAACACCTGGGCGTGTTGGAGCGCGCCGAACTGGTCGTGCCCCACAAGGACGGCCGCGAAGTGCGTTACGCCGTCAACGAAGCACAGTTCGCCAGGGCCGTGGCCCAACTGGCCTCGGTCGGCGCGGCATGGGACGCCCGGCTGCGCCGGATCAAGACGATCGCCGAGTCCATTCAGAAAATGGTTGACACGGAAAGGAATCCATCCAATGACTGAGCAACTGTCCGCAGTGGACTACCAGCGCACCCTCATCGTGCGGGCCGCACCCGACGCGCTGTTCGACGCACTCACCACGATCCCCGGCCTGTCCGCGTGGTGGACCGACGTGACGGGATCCGGTGCGACCGGCGGCGAACTCAGGTTCCAGTTCGACCCGCCACAGCCCTGTGTGATGAGAGTCGACGAGGCGACGCGGCCGACGTCGGTGCGGTGGACGGTGACGGAGTGCGGCTTCCTGCCGGACTGGGAGGGCACGCAGCCCACGTTCACCATCGTCCCGGTCGACGGCGGGTCCGAGCTTCGGTTCCGCCACCACGGCCTGACCGCGGACCTGGACTGCATCAACGACTGCACCAGCGGCTGGAACCACTTCACCGAGAGCCTGCGGGAGTACGTCGAGACCGGCCGCGGCATGCGGCGCGGCAGCCCGGAGGACCAGACCCGCCGGCTCAGCCGCGCCTGA
>DATEPR010000266.1:0-3194 GCA_035273045.1 Pseudonocardiaceae bacterium
CACCGGCGTGCCGAAGCTCGGTGCCTCCTCCTGCACGCCGCCGGAGTCGGTGAGCACCAGCGCGCTGCGCCGGAGCACCCGGATCAGGTCCGGGTAGTCCAGCGGATCGGTGACGGTGACCGCCGGATGGGTGCCCAGCGCGGCGACCACCTGCGCGCGGACGGCCGGGTTCGGATGGGCGGGCAGCAGCACCCGGACGTCCGCGTGCCGGCCCGCGATCCGGCCCACCGCGGCGAGAATCCGGTCCAGCGGCGCGCCCCAGGACTCCCTGCGGTGCGCGGTGACCAGCACCAGCCTGCCCTGGGTGGCGGCCAGTTCCGCCTCCAGCCGGACCAGCGCGGGGTCGCGGGCGGGCAGGTCGCGCCGGGCGATGTGGTGGGCCGCGTCGACCACGGTGTTCCCGGTGACCACGATGTCCCGGCCGGCCGGCGACTCGGCGCGCAGCGCGTCGGCGGCGGCCTGCGTCGGGGCGAGGTGCAGCGCGGCGATCCGGGCCACCAGCTGCCGGTTGGCCTCTTCCGGGAAGGGCGCGGTCAGGTCGTGGGTGCGCAGGCCGGCTTCCAGGTGCACCACCGGGATCCGGCGCCAGAACGCGGCGAGCGCACCGGCCAGCGTGGTCGACGTGTCGCCCTGCACGACGAGCGCGGCGGGCTCCGCCCTGGTGAGCAGGTCGTCCAGCGCGGGCAGCAGGGACGCGAACAGTTCCGCCTGACCGCCGCCGGGGCGGCGCACGTCGAGGCGTTCGTCGGGGTGCAGGCCGAACGGGCGCAACGCCTGCTCGACCACGTCGCCGTGTTGTCCACTGTGGATTATGCGAGGCCGGAAACCGGTGTGGGGCAGGCGTTCGGCGAGGGCGAGCGCGACCGGCGCCGCCTTGATGGCCTCGGGCCGGGTGCCGACGAGTAACAGGACGTCCATCGGGTCGTCTCTCCAGGTCGGGTGCCCGGCCGGTGGACGCGACGTCCACCGGCCGGACTCGGTCAGCCGGCGACGGGGTCGTCGCCATCCAGGGCGGCCAGCCGGTGTCGGCGGCGGCCCGCGAGGACCGCGAGGACACCGGCCACCACCAGGAGCGCACCGAACACCAGCCACCCGGTCACGTCGGCACCCGTGAAGGCGAGCGTGCCGGCACCGGCGCCGACCGCACCGCCGGCTCCAGGAACCTTGTACATGACGAGTTCTCCCGCCGGGTCAGACCGCCGCCGCGGCGCTGGTCCTGCGACGCCGCAGCACCGTGGCGCCGACCGGGAGGCCGACCGCGCCGAGCAGGCCCAGCCCGAGCCACAGCCCGGCGCCGGACGCCATCGGGATGGGCAGGCCGGCGGGGCCGCAGGTCGCCGAGGAGATGATCACGTCTCCGGAGCCGAGCGCGTACGGGCCGCCGAGCAGGTGCAGGTGGAAGGCGTTGACCGTGAGGCTGCCGTCCCGGTGGTGGACCTGCTCGTCGAGGATCAGCGTGGCCACGTTGCCGACGCCGGGGACCTTGACGGCGATCGTGGTGTTCGGTCGCGGACTGGCGTCCAGCGCGCCGAGTGCGCCCAACGTCGCCTTGGTCAGGGTGGCGGAGCCGTGCTCACCGGACTGGGTCGCGACGCACTTCGCCGCGATGAGCTTCGCGCCGACCCGGCCGAGCGCGGCCAGCAGCGGGACGTCGACGTCGGCGGTGCTGGCGGTGGCCGTGACGGCACCGGTGTCCTGGTCCCTGGTCGCGGCCGAATTGATCAGTCCCACGGTCACGACGCCGGGGACGGTCGCCGAGGCCACGGTCGCCGACATCGGACCGGACGTGCGGGACTGGGCGAGCGGGCCGACGTGGACGGCACTGGCGTGCAGCAGGGTCACGTCGACGGCGAGGCCGAACGCCGAGCCGTCACCCGGGGCTGCCGAGGCCGGTGCCACCCCGGCCAGGAGTGCCGCGACCGCGGTTAACGCCAGTACGCCGCCACGACGCACGATACGCAAACGCATCTATTTCCTCCGAATCGTTCCCGGCACGAAATCACGGTCGACCGACGGTGGGCCGGAATTTCGCACGACGGGAGAACACGTGCTTGCGGAACCGTTTATGGCCAACGACCGGGTGAACGTCAACGGTGACCACCCGAGTGTGTGAAGTGGCCACTCGATGTAGTGGATCCGCTCCACAGCCGGTGGAACCTTGAGGCCATAGTGCCACCTCCGACCACCTGATCGTGTCATCAAGACCGAAGATCATCCAGCCGATCGGATGAGAAACAAAACCTTTCATGTCCGATTCCCGGCTGCCGGAAAGGACCACGTTGACCGCCACGAACGTCGCGGCCCGCCGCCCGTCCGCATTACCGAATCGCCTGTTCGTCGCATTTCTGCTGACGCTCGCCGCTGCCCTGGTCGTCGCACACCGCGCGTATCAGAGCGCCGAGATCAGCCTGTCCGGCCTGTTGCTGCACGTGGTGACGTCGTCCGGCGTCCAGGTCGCCCCGGGCCGTCAGACCGTCTACTTCGGACTCGGTTCGGACCACCCGCTCGGCCTGACGATGACGCCCGAGTGCACGTCGGCGTTCCTGCTGGTCCCGCTCGTCGTGGTGGCCGCGGTGCTGATCGCGCTGCGGCCGGGCATCGGCCGGCGGGTCCTCGCGTCGCTCGGCGTCGCGACCGTGGTCCTCGTGGTGGTCAACCAGCTGCGCATCATGACGCTCGCCGCACTGGTCGGCTGGCTGGGCACCGACCGCGGCTACTACTGGGGCCACACCATGATCGGGTCGCTGGTCAGCGTGTTCGGCGGCGCGATCGCGCTGGTGTTGTTCGTCTGGCTGGCCACCCGTCAGCGGTCCGGCAGCCACCGGTGAACGACGGGTCCGTCACCGTTCTGCTCGGGTTCACGCAGGCGATCGCGCTCACCATGAGCGTGGCGTTTCTGGTCTACGTGTACGTGATCATCGTGCCCTACCTGCGGCACAAGCCGACCGAGCCGGGCGATCCCAACCGGTTCGAGTGGCACTTCCTGGTGCCGTGCCGGGACGAGGAGGCGGTGATCGGGCCCACCATCCGGTACCTGCGCACGACGTTCCCGCAGGCGCACGTGTGGGTGATCGACGACGACTCGGACGACCGGACGTCGTACGTGGTCGAGGGCCTGCGCCACGGGCACGGTGAGCCGAGCAGGTACATCCACCTGGTGCGGCGGAAGCGACCGCACGCCAGGACGGGCAAGG
>DATEPR010000267.1:0-7792 GCA_035273045.1 Pseudonocardiaceae bacterium
CGATCCCCTTGGCCCCCGAAGCCGACACCGATGCCGTTCCGTCGGCCGGCGCCGGCCCGGTCCCACCGGCCAGCACCACTCCCCCAGCCCCCGCGACCGGCACCGATGCCGTTCCGCCTGCCGGCGCCGGCCCAACCGCCGGGCCGGCGCCGCCCGTTCCCCCCGCGTGGCGTGGCCGATCCTCCCTGGTCGCCGCGCCGGATTCCCCGTGATCTCCCACATAGACGAGCCTCGGGCATCCGACGCGAACTGACCATGGGGTCAAACCCCGAACGAACCCTGGTGCCAACCCCACCATGACCCTGGGGTAGATCTCACCCTGCGGTGTGAGGAGGGATCCGATGCGCGTGCTCGACGCGGCCGGCGTGACGGCCGCGCTGCCCATGTCGGTGGCGATCGACGCGGTGCGGGCGGCGCTGCGCGGCGGGCTCGATCCGGCCGCCGATCCGGCCCGGGGCGTGGTGTCGCTGGACCACGGCCACCTGCTGGTCATGCCCGCGCAGTGGGGCCGGTTCGCCGGGATCAAGGTGGCGTCGGTGGCACCGGACAACCCGGCCGCCGGGCTGCCCCGCATCCAGGGCGCCTACCTGCTGCTGGACGGTGCCACGCTCACCCCGGTCGCGGTGCTGGACGCGACCCCGCTGACCGCGATCCGCACGGCAGCGGTGTCGGCCGTGGCGGCGGACGTGCTGGCCGAACCGGACGCTGCGACGCTCCTCGTGTTCGGCTCCGGCCCGCAGGCGCACAGCCACGTCACGGCCCTGCGGGAAGTCCGGCCGATCCGGCGGATCGTCGTGGTCGGCCGCGACCGGAGCAGGGCCGAGGCGTTCGCCGCCTGGTGCGGCGGCGTCGTCGGATCGGTCGACGACGTCGCATCGGCCGATCTGGTGGCCTGTTGCACGACGGCCCGCACCCCGATCCTGGACGGCACCCTGATCGCCCCACACGCCACGGTGATCGCGGTCGGGTCGCACGAGCCGGACGCGGCCGAGGTGGACGCCACCACGGTGGCCCGTTGCATCGTGGTGGTGGAGGCCGAGTCGGCCGCCCGGCGGGAGGCCGGCGACATCGTCCAGGCCGGGCCGACCGATCTGGTCGAGCTCGCGGACGTGGTGCGCGGCACAGTCGAGGTGCCGATGACCGCGCCCCGGCTGTTCAAGAGCGTCGGGATGGCGTGGGAGGACCTGGTGCTGGCCGCCACGGCCGACGAGCGCGCTGTCACGTTTCCCGGTGCTGTCCCGTCCTCCGACTGACGGCCCGCACACCGCGGGGCCGCGGGACGGAAGGAACGGCGATGCCGAGGATTCCCGAGAGGCAGCAACAGGAAGCCGGCTGGCTGGTCCGGCTGTTCTACCGGATGTCGCGCCGCCGCTACGGCGTGGTGGCCGAACCGCTCGCCGTCATGGCGCACCACGGCAAACTGCTCATGGCGTACGGGATCGGCGAGATGGCCGTGGAGAAGACGGCCACCGTGCTGCCGGCCTCGGTGCGCGAACTCGCCGTCTACCGTGCGGCGACCAGGGTCGGCTGCTCGTGGTGCATCGACTTCGGCACCATGCTCCAGCGCAACCAGGGCCTGGACATCGACCGGCTCACCGAGATCGACGACTACGCGACCTCGCCGCATTTCAGCGAACTGGACCGGCTGGTCATCGAGTACGCCGACGCCATGACCGACCAGCCGATGCACGTCACCGACGAGCAGGTGGCCGAACTGGACCGGCGCCTGGGCCACCAGGGCCTGATCGAGCTCACCTTCATGATCGCGATCGAGAACCAGCGGTCCCGGTTCAACCACGCGCTGGGCATCACCGCGCAGGGCTTCACGTCCGGCGACGCGTGCGCCGTCCCGCCGCGTGCGGCATTTACGTCGCGCCGCCAGGCGCGGTAGGTTGCTGAGCGCTCAGTCAGCGCAGCGGGGAGGGTGTATGCGGGTATTCGCCGATCTCGCCGAGTTCGTCGCCGCCCAGGGTGAACACCTCGGGTACGGCGACTGGCACGAGGTCACTCAGGAACAGGTGAACCTGTTCGCCGACGCCACCGGCGACCACCAGTGGATCCACGTGGACGTCGAACGCGCGGCGGCCGGACCGTTCGGCGGGACGATCGCCCACGGCTATCTGACCCTGTCCATCATTCCGCTGCTCGGCCGCACCATCTACCGGGTGGACGGCCTGAAGATGGGCATCAACTACGGCGTGAACAAGGTGCGGTTCCCCAATCCGCTGCGGGTCGGCTCGAAGGTGCGGGCCGGCGCGGAACTGCTGTCGATCGGGTCTGTCGACCTGGGCACCCAGGCCGTGCTGAAGTACACCGTGGAGATCGAGGACCAGCCGAAACCCGCCTGCGTGGCCGAAGTGGTCGTGCTGCTCGCCGCCTGAGCCGACGGAAAGACGGACCGATGACCGAGACCCTGGACGCCGCCGACCTCAAGGCCATGGTGGCCGACCTGCTGGCGACGCACGATCCCGCCACCACCGATCGCCTGGAGTTCCTGCGCGCCCGGTTCGACGCCGGGCTGGCCTGGGTGCACTTCCCGGTCGGCCTTGGCGGGTTGGGCGCGCCGCGCAGCCT
Organism: Pseudonocardiaceae bacterium; assembly: GCA_035273045.1. Lineage (GTDB taxonomy): Bacteria > Actinomycetota > Actinomycetes > Mycobacteriales > Pseudonocardiaceae > DATEPR01. The sequence continues at coordinate 2,575 of DATEPR010000267.1, forward strand.
GCAGGCCGTCGTGGAACGCGAGCTGGCCGCCGCGGGCGCGCCGAACAACGAGCCGCGCCGGATCGGCATCGGCCTGGGCATGGCCGCGCCGACCATCCTCCGGTTCGGCACCGAAGAACAGAAGTCCCGCTTCCTTCGTCCACTGTGGACCGGTGAGGAGGTGTGGTGCCAGCTGTTCAGCGAGCCGGGCGCCGGTTCCGACCAGGCCGCCGCCGGCACCAGGGCGGTGCGCGACGGTGACGAGTGGGTGGTCAACGGCCAGAAGGTGTGGACGTCCACCGCGCACACCGCGAAGTGGGCGATCATGCTCGCCCGCACCGACCCGGACGTGCCCAAGCACCAGGGCCTGAGCTACTTCGTGTGCGACATGACCGCGCCCGGCGTGGAAGTGCGGCCGCTGCGCCAGATCACCGGTGAGGCCGAGTTCAACGAGGTGTTCCTCACCGACGTGCGGCTGCCCGACTCGTTGCGGCTGGGCGAGGTCGGCCAGGGCTGGCAGGTCGCGCAGACCACGCTGATGAACGAACGGGTCGCCATCGGTGGCGGACCCACGCCGCGCGAGTCCGGCATGGTCGGCGTGGTGGCCGCCGACTGGCGCGCCCGTCCCGAACTGCGCACCCACGAACTGCACGACCGGCTGCTGCGGCTGTGGGTGGCGGCCGAGGCCACCCGGCTGGCCGGTGCCCGGCTGTCCCAGCAGTTGGCCGTCGGCGCACCGGGACCGGAGGGCTCGGCCATGAAGCTGTCGTTCGCCCGGCTGTCCCAGGAACTGTCCGGGCTGGGCGTCGAGTTCCGTGGCGAGGACGGCCTGCGCTATGACGACTGGACGATGCGGCGGCCGGAGCTGGTCGACTTCACCGGTCGCGACGCCGGGTACCGCTACCTGCGCGCCAGGGGCAACTCCATCGAGGGCGGCACGTCGGAGATCCTGCGCAACATCATCGCCGAGCGGGTGCTCGGCCTGCCCACCGAAGCCAGGGTGGACAAGGACATGCCTTGGAAGGACATGCCACGGTGACGAAGTCCGGCAGCATTCCCCCCGTGCCGCAGCGTGCCGGCGTCAACCTGCTGTACTCCGACGTGGAGGAGGCGTTGCGGGCCAGCGTCGCCGACCTGCTCGCCAAGCGGTCCGCGCCAGCCGACGTGCTGGCCAGGGTGGAGACCGACGAACCCTACGACACGGCGCTGTGGTCGGTCCTGGTGGAGCAGCTCGACGTGGCCGCGCTGCTGGTGCCCGAGGAACTGGGCGGCGTCGGCGGGTCCGCGCGGGAGATGGCGGTGATCGCCGAGGAACTGGGCCGGGCCGTGACGCCGGCGCCCTTCCTGGGCAGCGCGGTGCTCGCCACCAGTGCTCTGCTGGCCTGCGACACGTCGTCGGCCGGGGTGGCGAAACTGTTGCGGTCACTGGCATCCGGGGAGACGGTGGCGACGCTGGCGGTGCCGCTGTCCACCATGGCCGGCGACCCGTTCCCGTCGGCGGTCACGGTTGCCGGCGAGCTCACCGGAACCGTGACGACGGTGGTGGACGCGGCATCGGCCGACGTGTTCGTGGTGCCGGCCGTGGGTCCGGACGGCCCGTCGCTGTACGCGGTGCCGGCCGGCGACGGCGTGACGGTGACCCCGGTGACCGCGCTGGACCTGACCCGCCGCGTCGCCGACGTGACCGTCGCGGCCACCGGTGAACTGCTCGCCGGCCCGGACCGCGCGGTGCGGGCACTGGCGGCGGCGTTGACCGCGGGCGCGGGCATCCTGGCGTCGGAACAGCTCGGCGTGGCGCAGTGGTGCCTGGACACGACGGTGCGCTACGTCAAGGAGCGCTACCAGTTCGGCCGGCCGGTCGGGTCGTTCCAGGCGTTGAAGCACCGCCTTGCCGACGTGTGGCTGAACCTGGTCACCGCGCGGGCCGCCGCCCGGTACGCGGCCGACTGCCTGGCCGAGGACCGGGACGACGTCGCGGTCGCGGTGGCGGTCGCGCAGGCGCACTGCTCGCCGGTGGCGGTGCACGCCGCCGAGGAGGCCGTCCAACTGCACGGCGGCATCGGCATGACGTGGGAACATCCGGCGCACCTGTTCCTCAAGCGCGCCAAGAGTGACGAGATCGCGCTCGGCACGCCGGGCCGGCACCGCGCGGCACTGGCCGGCCTGGTCGACCTGCCGGGTCCGGTGGCATGACGGCGCCGCCCGAGCTGTGGGCGGACGTGCGACCGGACGCGGCGCGGCGGCTGATGCTGTCCGGCCTGCGGTCGTTCGCCGAACACGGCTACCACGCGACCACCACCAGGGACATCGCCGGCGGCGCCGGCATGAGCCCGGCGGCCCTGTACGTGCACTTCCCGTCCAAGGCGGCGCTGCTGTTCGAGATCAGCCGCAGCGGCCACGAGTCCGCGCTCGACCTGGTCACGGCGGCGATCGCCCGCGGCGCCGACCCGGTGGCCGGCGTCCACAACCTGGTGACCGACTTCGTGGCCTGGCACGCGGAACGGCACGCCGTGGCGAAAGTGGTGCAGTACGAGCTGAACTCCTTGCCGGAACGGGAGTACGCGATCGTGGCCGGGCTGCGCCGGCGGATCGAACACGCGGTGCGGGACGTGATCGCGGCCGGCGTGCGATCCGGCGTGTTCGACGTGCCGGACGTGCGCACGGCGGCCAGGGCGGTGCTGTCCCTGGGCGTCGACGTGGCCCGCTGGTACACCGACGGCGGCCCGTTGAGCCCGGCGGAGTTGGCCGGGCAGTACGCCGCGCTGATCCTGAAGATGCTGGGCGCGGGCCCCTGATCAACGCTGGAACGACCAGCCGACCATCTCGTGGCCGTCGTACGGCATCACACCGAAGAACGGCCTCGCGACCGTGTCGAAGACCATCGGCAGCCACAGGTGATCGCTGTCCCACATGGGCACACCGGCGAGGCCGTCGAGCGGCACCCACTCCAAGGTGCCTTCCTCGTTGCCGCCGTGCGGTGTTCCGGTGAAGGAGTCGGCGCGGAAGACGGAGCAGTGGTAGTCGCGGCGCGCCGCGCCGAACCCGGTCCACAGGACGCAACCGCGGAACGCCAGGTCCGGCGTCGTGAGGCCCGACTCTTCCCGTACCTCCCGGCGAGCACAGGTCAGCACGTCCTCGCCCGGCTCCACGTGGCCGCCCAGGCTGAGGTACTTGCCGAAGTGCACGTCGTCGGGCATCTTGTCGCGGTGCATCAGGAGCACGTGGGTCCGGTCCGGTGACAGGACGTAGACGGCGGTCTGCAAGACGGAGACGATCAGCGGAACCACTCCTCCCGGGTGAGCACGTACCGCACCTCTCCCTGCTCCGACCCGGCGATCGGTTGCTCGAACTCCGGAAAGCGCGTCCCGATGTGCCACATCCCCAGCGACACCATGGTCGCCCGGGACGCCGTGTTCACCGCCATCGTCTCCGCGAACACCCGCCGCACGCCGAGATCGGTGAACCCGTGGCGCAGCAGTTCCCGCGACCCCTCGCTGGCCAGTCCCCGCCGCCAGTAGCGAGGCAGCAGTCGATACCCCAACTCGGCCTCGCCCACGGCGACCCACGGTTCGAGGATCCACAACCCAGCGAACCGGCCGGCCGTGAACCCGGCCCAGTAGCCCAACCCGGCCGACGCGGCGGCGAGCCGCCGCCGGTGCCGCTCCACCACCACGGAACGGCGGCACGGCCGGACGTCCAGATACCGCATGACGGCGGGATCGGAGTCCAGCTCCACCTCGTGGTCGACGTGCTCGTCGGCCAGCGGCAGCAGCGTGATCCGCGGTGTCCGCAGCACAGCCTGCGTCAACGGATCACAGCACCAGCTGTTTCGTCGGCGTCGCCATGATGTTCGGGTCGTCCCAGTCGACGCCGGGCACGTCGACGTACAGCTCGATCTCGTTGCCGTCCGGGTCGGAGATGTAGAGGCTGTGCGTCGCCGTGTGGTCGCTCATGCCGAGGATCGGCGTGCCGGTCTCGACCAGCTTGTCGCGGGCGGCGCGCAGCTCGTCGTCGGTGTTGCCGATCTTCAGGCCGAAGTGGTACATGCCCAGGCGCTTGCCCTCCGGCATCGCGGCCGCGTCCTCGCCGACCTCGATCAGCAGCAGTTCGTGGTGGGTCCGGCCGGACGGCGCGTTGAACGCCGCGGCACGCCACTGCCGGTCGTACCCGTCGACCGGCAGGATCTGCCGCCAGCCCAACACGTCCCGGTAGAAAGCCGCGGACCGCTTGACGTCCCGGACGTAGAGCACGACATGGCCGAGTTCCTTGACCTCCATACCGGTCAGCGTAACGCCCGCAGGGGCTACCGTCGGTCCCGTGCCGAACCTCACCGACGTGACGCCGTCCCTGCTGGCCGCGCTCGGCGTCCCCGGTCACGCCGACACGCTGGGCCTGCCCGGCGCGGATCGGGTGTGTCTGCTGCTGGTGGACGGCCTGGGCTGGGAACTGCTGCGCGCCCATGCCGGCGACGCGCCGTTCCTCGCCGGCCTGGCCGAGGGCACCGGGCCGATGTCGGTCGGGTTCCCGGCGACCACGGCGGCCAGCGTGGCGACGCTGGGCACCGGGCTGCCGGTGGGCCGGCACGGCATCGTCGGGCTGAGTTTCCTGGTGCCCGGCAAGCCGTTGCTGCACGCGCTGACCTGGCGCCGGCAGGGCGCGGGGGTGAAGGAGGACCTGCGGGACACCGTGGTGCCGGAACGGGTCCAGCCGACGACGACCGCGCTGGAACGGGCCGAGGCGGCCGGTGTCACGGTCACGGTCACCGCTCCCCGGGTGCAGCGCCGGTCCGGGCTGAGCCGGGCGGTGCTGCGCGGCGGCCGGTTCGTCACCGCGCACGCACTGGGCGACCTGGTGGTCCACGTCGCCGAGGCGCTGCGCACCGCACCGGCGTTCTGCTACGCCTACCACGGCGATCTCGACCTGATGGGCCACGCCTACGGACCCGGTTCGGCAGCCTGGCGGGCACAGTTGCGGGTGATCGACCGGCTGGCCGCCGACATCACGGCCGAACTGCCGCCGGGCGCGCTGTTCGCGGTGGTCGCCGACCACGGCATGGTCCGGCTGACCGACGACGAGGTGGTGGACGCCGACACCACGCCCGCGCTGACCGACGGGGTGCTGGAGATCGGCGGCGACGTCCGGGCACGGCACGTCTACGCGGCACCGGGCGCCGCGGCCGACGTGCTGGCGGCGTGGCGGGAGGTGCTGGGTGAGCGGGCGCTGGTGCGGTCGCGGGACG
>DATEPR010000268.1:0-2582 GCA_035273045.1 Pseudonocardiaceae bacterium
CGACCGCGCGCCCGGCCGTCAGCTACATTCCGGTGACATCCCGCCAGGACACCGGCGCCCGGCCGCGCGGCTGCTTCGGCGCCGGGCGTTCCTCCAGCGGCGGCACGGCACGGCACACGGGTTCGTCCGGGGTCAGCGTGAACCGCTCGGTGTGGTGGCCTATCTCCAGCGGCTCACCCTCCAGCAGCGTGTAGGTGGCCTCGGTCGCGGTCGTCTCGACGCGCACCAGGCGGCCGCGGAAGAACATCCGGAACGTCAGCCGGGACGAACCCGGCGGCACCCGGGGTGCGAACGTCAGCGAGCCGCCCGGTCGGTGCCGCATGCCGCCGAACCCGGCCACCAGCGCCAGCCACGCCCCGGCCAGTGACGCGATGTGCACGCCGTCGCGGGTGTTGTGCTCCAGGTCCCGCAGGTCCATCAGGGCGGCCTCGCAGAGGTAGTCCGCCGCCAGGTCCAGGTGGCCGACCTCGGCGGCCAGCACCGCCTGCACGCACGCGGACAGCGACGAGTCGCGGACCGTCAGCGCCTCGTAGTAGTCGAAGTTGCGGGCCTTCTCCGCCGACGTGAACTCGTCCGGGCACAGGTACATGGCCAGCACCAGGTCGGACTGCTTGACGACCTGCCTGCGGTACAGGTCGAAGTAGGCGTAGTGCAGCATCAGCGGGTAGTGGTCGTCCGGGGTGCCGTCGAAGTCCCAGACCTGGTGGTCGGTGAATCCTTCGGCCTGCGGGTGGACGCCGAGCCGTTCGTCGTACGGCACGGTCATCGCGGCGGCGGCCTGCCGCCAGCCGTCGACCTCCTGGTCGGCGACGCCCAGATCCTCGGCCCGCTCCGGGAAACGGTCGATGGCGTCGGCGGCGGCGAGCAGGTTCGCCTTGGCCATCAGGTTGGTGTAGACGTTGTTGTCCGCCACCGCGCTGTACTCGTCCGGGCCGGTGACGCCGTCGATGCGGAACCGGCCGGTCGGGTCGAAATGCCCTATGGAGCACCACATCCGGGCCGTGCCGACCAGCAGGTCGGTGCCGACGGTCCGGTGGAACCGCTCGTCCTCGGTGGCGTCGACGTAGCGGATCACGGCGTTCGTGATGTCCGCGTTGACATGGAACGCGGCCGTGCCGGCCGGCCAGTACGCGGACGACTCGGCGCCGTTGATGGTCCGCCACGGGAACGCCGCCCCCCGCAGGCCCAGTTCCTTGGCCCGCTTCTCCGCCTGCGGCAGGATCTCGCACCGCCAGCACAGCGCGTCGGCCACCGCCTCGGGCAGCGTGTAGGTGAGCACGGGCAGGGCGAAGATCTCGCTGTCCCAGAAACTGTGGCCGTCATAGCCCGGTCCGGTCAGCCCCTTCGCCGCCACCGCACGGCGTTCCGCGCGGGCACCGGCCTGGATGACGTGGTAGAGGCCGAACCGGACCGCCTGCTGCACCTCGGGTTGACCGTCGAGTTCGACGTCGGCCCGCGCCCAGAAGTCGTCCAGGAACCGGCGTTGCCCGCCGAGCAGCCCGTCCCAGCCGATCTTCCGTCCGGTGGCCAGCGCACCGTCCACCTGCGCCCGCAGGCCGGCGGCGGACCGCTGCACCGACCACCCGTAGGCGACGAACTTGACCAGCCGCAGCCGCTGGCCCGGTTCCAGCCGCACGGTCACGGTGAGCCGGCCAAGGTCCTCCTGGGCCTCGGGCCGCACGTCCAAGTCGACCGGCGCGTCCAGCACGTGGTCCATCGCGCACGCCACCCGGATGCAGCTGCGTTTGGTCTGGTGCAACAGGTTCACGCGGGTGTCTTCCATGTGGTGGCGCAACGGGGCGAGCGGCGACTCCAGGGCGGCCGCGGCCCGGGGATCTTTGGTGGACAACGGCAGCGGCGCGTTCGCCACCAGTTCCGACTGCATGACCAGCCACGCCGGACCGTCCACCGGGGTAACCTCGTAGCAGATCGCGGCGAGCGCCCGCTGGGTGAACGACACCAGCCGGGTCGACGTGACGCTGACCGTGCGGCCGGTGGGCGCGGTCCACTCGGCCCGCCGCCGCAGCGTGCCGGCGCGGAAGTCCAGTTCCCTTTCGTGGGAACGGAGTTCGCCGTAGCGGACGTCGAACGGCTCGTCGTCGACCAGCAGCCGGATCAGCTTGCCGTCGGTCACGTTGATCACCGTCTGCCCGGCCTCGGGATAGCCGTAGCCGGCCTCCGCGTAGGGCAGCGTCCGCTCCTCGTAGACGCCGTTGAGGTAGCTGCCCGGCATCCCGTGCGGTTCGCCTTCGTCCAGGTTGCCGCGCCAGCCGATGTGCCCGTTGGACAACGCGAACACGGACTCGGCCTGCGCCAGCACGTCCAGGTCCAGGGAGCGCTCGACGAGCCGCCACGGGTGCACGTCGAACGCCGGGTGCGGGATCACCGTGCCACCAACAGGTCGGCAAGGTCGGTCACGACGACGTCGGCGCCGTGCTCGCGCAACTGCGCGGCCTGGCCCACTCGGTCCACTCCGACCACGTAGCCGAACTTCCCTGCCCTTCCGGCAGCGACACCGGCCATCGCGTCCTCGAACACCGCCGCCGCGGCAGGGTCCACGCCCAGCTTCCGCGCGGCGGCCA
>DATEPR010000269.1:0-2715 GCA_035273045.1 Pseudonocardiaceae bacterium
GGGTCGGACCGGCCGGCGGCGGCCACCCTGGCCACGGTCCGCACCGCGTCGGCGAGCGCGTCGGCCACCAGGACCTGCGGCACGCCGAGTTGGGCCGCCCAGCGCAGCGCCTCCATCGCGCCGGCCCGGTCGCCGTTCACCGCCTGCTCCGCGACGGCGAAGCCGGTGACCTCGGCCCGGCCGGTGTGGTAGCGGCGCACGGCCGGCTCGTCGACGGCGCCGCCCTCGGTGTCGGCCACCAGTTGGGCGGCGGCCGAGGACAGTTCGCGCAGGTCGTTGCCGACCGTCTCGATCAGCGCGGCGATCGCGGGCGCGTCGATCCTGCCGCCGGCCCGGCGCACCTCGGAGCGGACGAACGTCTCCCGGTCGGCCGGGCGGGTGATCCTGGCGCACTCGGTGACCTCGGCGCCCGCCTTCTGCAGCGCGCCGGGCAGATCCTTGGCGAACTTGCTCCGGCCGCCGCCGGTGTGCGCCAGCACCAGGACGATCCCGTCGCCCGTCGCCTTGGCGTGGCCGAGGATGGCGTCGGCGATCTCCTTGCCGGCGTCCTGGCCGCCCTGCAACACCACCACCCTGCCCTCCGCGAACAGCGACGGGCTGAGCAGTTCGACCAGCTCGGCCGGCGTGAGATCACTCACCGTCGCCCGGCGCGTCTCGGCCTGCGGATCGGCCTTGCGGGCGGCGTCGATGATGTCCCGCACCGCCCGCTCGACCAGGAACTCCTCGTCACCGAGGACGAGTTGCAGCGGATGGGGGGCGGACGTCACGAAGGCATCCTAGGTCGCGCCATCCCGTCCCACAGTGCGGTCTGGGCTCGCCGCCAGGACGGACGGTGCCGTAACGTGTCCGGCACAACCGAATAGTGCTCATCCAGAGGGGTAGAGGGATCGGCCCGAAGAAGCCCCGGCAACCGGCGTCCACGCGACGATCACGGTGCCAATTCCGACCCGCCAGGCGGGAAAGATGAGGAGAGACTCTCGATGACGACAACTGTCGGCACTCCGTCCGGTTCCCGGACCAGCTTCGATCTCGGCCCCGCCCGGGCACTGTCCTGCCGGGAATGCGGCCACCAGACAGCACTCGCCGCCGAGTTCGCGTGCCCGGAGTGTTTCGGCCCGCTCGAAGTGGCCTACGACTTCGCCAGGGTCCGCCGCGAGGACATCGAAGCCGGGCCGAAGTCGATCTGGCGGTACCGGAGCCTGCTGCCGGTGCCCGCCAACGTGGCCGACCACCCCAACACCGAACCCGGCCTGACCAGGCTGGTCAAGGCCGACAAGCTGGCCGCCGCGCTGGGGGTGCGCAACCTCTGGGTGAAGGACGACACGGGCAACCCGACCCACTCGTTCAAGGACCGGGTGGTCGCCGTCGCGCTGGCGGCCGCGCGGGAACTCGGCTTCACCGTGCTGGCCTGCCCGTCCACCGGCAACCTGGCCAACGCGGTCGCCGCCGCCGCGGCACGGGCCGGCTGGCGGTCGGTGGTGCTGATCCCGTCGACACTGGAACGGGCCAAGATCCTCACCACGGCGGTGTACGACGGTGCGCTGATCGCCGTGGACGGCAACTACGACGACGTGAACCGGCTGGCCACCGAGCTGGCGTCGGAGCACGACGACTGGGCGTTCGTGAACGTCAACGTGCGGCCCTACTACTCGGAGGGTTCCAAGACGCTCGGCTTCGAGGTGGCCGAGCAACTGGGCTGGCGGCTGCCCGGCCAGATCGTCGTGCCGGTCGCGTCCGGTTCGCAGTTGACGAAGGTGGACAAGGGTTTCCGGGAACTCGGTGAGCTCGGGCTGGTGGACCCGACGCCGTACCGGGTGTTCGGCGCGCAGGCCACCGGGTGCTCGCCGGTGGCGACGGCGTACAAGTCCGGATTGGACACTGTGAGTCCGGTGCGCCCGGACACCATCGTCCGGTCCCTGGCCATCGGCGCTCCGGCGGACGGTCCGTACGTGCTGGACGCGGTGCGCCGGACCGGTGGCGCCGTCGAGGACGTGAGTGACGACGAGGTCGTCGAGGGCATCCGGCTGCTGGCCAGGACCGAGGGCATCTTCGCGGAGACGGCCGGCGGGGTGACGGTCGCGACCGCGAAGAAGCTGCTGGCCGAGGGCAAGCTGGACCCGGACGCGGACACCGTGCTGCTCGTCACCGGTGACGGCCTCAAGACCCTGGACGCGGTGCAGGACAAGGTGGGTCCGAAGGCCACGGTGCCACCGAACACCGCGGCCGTCCGGGCGGCCCTGGCCGACTGACCGGTCAGCGGTGGGGCGCCGGGCGCGGGTCGCCGCGTGGCACCGCCGTCGGGCCGGGCGTGATGGCCACGTCGCCGTCGTGGTCGGTGCGCAGCACGAGTGCGCCGTCCGCGGACAACCGGTGCAGCGTCATCGGGCTCGGGTGACCGTACGGGTTGCCGAGTCCGACGCTGGCCACGGCGATCCTGGCGTGCACCGCGTCCAGGAACGCGGGCGCGGAGAACCTGCTGCCGTGGTGCGGAATCTTCAGCACCGCGGCGGTCAGGTCCACTCCGGACTCCATCAGGTCGGCCTGTGCCGCCAGTTCCACGTCACCGGTCAGCAGCACCCGGCCGGCGGCCGTGGTGGCGCGCAGCACCAGTGAGCTGTTGTTGACCACCGTGCCGGACGGGTCGTCGCCCACCGGCCACGACTCGGCCTGCGGTGGGCCGAGCACGTCGAGCGTCAGGCCGGGCCAGCGCAGCCG
>DATEPR010000270.1:0-13030 GCA_035273045.1 Pseudonocardiaceae bacterium
CTCATCCACGACGACGACACCGCCGTCGACCCGTTCGTCGAGGAACTCCTGCGCTACCTCACCGTCGTCCAGGTCGCCTTCCCCCGCTTCGCCCGCGACGACATCACCGTCGCCGGCACCACCATCGGCAAGGGCGACATCGTCATCGTGTCCCTGTCCGGCGCCAACCGCGACGCCACCCTGGGCACCGACCTGGACCACTTCGACCCCGCCCGCACCCCGTTCCCGCACTTCGCGTTCGGCCACGGCATCCACCGCTGCATCGGCGCCGAACTGGGCCGCATGGAACTGCGCGCCGCCTACCCCGCCCTGGTGCGGCGGTTCCCGAAGATGCGGCTGGCCGTCCCGGCTGAGCAGTTGAACTTCCGCAAGGTGTCCATTGTGTACGGAGTGGAGGCCCTGCCGGTCGAGCTGCATTGACTTCGGTCGGCACTGAAATCACAGTAGTAAAATTTGCCACGTGGGCAAACGACGGGCCTGACCGGTGCCGAACCGTCCTGACCGGCGAGATACCGTCAAGACATGGCATTGGACGCTGCGGCCACCACCCCCGAGACCGGGGAGGCGCTGGAACTGACCATCGGCGGCATGACGTGCGCCGCCTGCGCCGCCCGCGTCGAACGCAAACTCAACAAGCTCGACGGCGTCACCGCCACCGTGAACTACGCCACCGAGAAGGCCAGCGTCCGCACCACCCGGCCGGTGCCGCCCACCGAACTGGTCGCCGCCGTCGTCCACGCCGGCTACACCGCCACCGTCGTCGAACCCGACCGGCCCGCCGACGACGACCCCGCCGACGACCGGCATGTCCGCTACCTGTGGCGGCGGCTGGTCGTCGCGCTGCTGCTCGCCGCGCCGCTGGGCGACCTGTCCATCACGCTGGCGCTGGTGCCGTCGCTGCGGTTCACCGGCTGGCAGTGGGTGCTGCTCGCCATGACCATCCCCGTGGTGTGCTGGTGCGCGTGGCCGTTCCACCGGGCCGCCCTGGTCAACCTGCGGCACCGGTCCGCGTCCATGGACACCCTCGTGTCGATGGGCATCACCGCCGCCTCCGGCTGGTCCATCTACACGATCTTCTTCAACAGCCAGGCCGGCGCCGGCGGCACCGGCGTGTGGGGGCTGATCTTCCGGCCCGGCGGCTCGGTGTACCTGGAGGTCGCCGCCGTCGTCACGACGTTCCTGCTCGCCGGCCGGCTGTTCGAGGCCAAGGCCAAACGCCGGGCCGGCGGGGCACTGCGGGCGCTGGCCATGCTCGGCGCCAAGGACGTCGCCGTGCTGCGCGGTGACGTCGAACAGCGCGTCCCGGTCGACGAACTGCGCGTCGGCGACCTGTTCGTGGTCCGGCCGGGCGAAACCGTCGCCACCGACGGCGAGGTCGTGTCCGGGCACAGCGCCCTGGACACCAGCACCATGACCGGCGAGTCGGTGCCCGGCGAGATCGGCGCCGGCGACCAGGTGCTCGGCGGCACCGTCGCCCTGGCCGGCCGGCTCGTGGTCCGCGCCACCCGCGTCGGCCGCGACACCCAACTCGCGCAACTGGTGGCGCTGGTCGAACGGGCGCAGACGCAGAAGGCCGGCGTGCAGCGGCTGGCCGACCGGGTCAGCGCCGTGTTCGTGCCCATCGTGATCGCCCTGGCCGTGCTCACCCTCGCCGGGTGGCTGCTGGTCGACGGGTCGGCGGGACGGGCGGTCAGCGCCGCGCTCGCCGTGCTCATCATCGCCTGCCCGTGCGCGCTGGGCCTGGCCACGCCCACCGCGCTGCTGGTCGCGTCCGGGCGGGGCGCGCAACTGGGCATCTTCCTCAAGGGCCACCAGGCGTTGGAGTCGGCGCGGGTCATCGACACGGTGGTGCTCGACAAGACCGGCACGGTCACCGCGGGCCGGATGGCCGTCGTCGACGTGGCCCCCGCCGCCGGGGTGACCCGGGCCGAACTGCTGGCCGCGGCCGGCGCCGTCGAGGACGCCTCCGAGCACGCCGTGGCCACCGCGATCGTGACCCTGGCCCGGCGGGAACTGCCCGAAGTGCCGGCCGTGACGTCGTTCGTGAGCCTCGCCGGGCTGGGTGCCTCCGGGATGGTCGACGGGCGTCGTGTGGTGGTCGGGTCGGCGCGGCTGATGGCGTCCCGGTCGATCCCGGTGCCGGACGAACTGGAGTCGCGGCGGCTGGAATGGGAGACGTCAGGCCGCACCACGGTGCTGGTGGCCGTGTCCGACGCCGTGATCGGGATTCTCGCGCTGGCCGACACGGTGAAACCCTCCGCGGCGGCCGCGGTGCGCGAACTGGCCGGGCTGGGGTTGCGGACGGTGCTGCTCACCGGTGACAACGCGGCGACCGCGCGGGCCGTGGCCGACGAGGTGGGCATCGACGACGTCATCGCCGAAGTGCTGCCCGACGGCAAGGCCGACGTCATCCAACGGCTGCGGTCCCAGGGCCACTCGGTGGCGATGGTCGGCGACGGCGTCAACGACGCGCCCGCCCTCGCCGAGGCCGACCTGGGCATGGCCGTGGTGACCGGGACGGACGTGGCGCTCGGCGCGGCCGACCTGATCCTGGTCCGCGACGACCTGCGGGTGGTGCCGGCCGCGGTCCGGTTGGCGCGCAACACGTTGCGCACCATCCACGGGAACCTGCTGTGGGCGTTCGGCTACAACGTGGCCGCCATCCCGCTGGCCGCGTTCGGGCTGCTCAACCCGCTGATCGCCGGCGGCGCCATGGTCCTGTCGTCCCTGTTCGTCGTGTCCAACAGCCTGCGCCTGCGCCGGTTCGACGCCGACTAGGAAAGCGGCCCGCCGATCGCGAAGGCGACCCGCTCGGTGCCCAGATGCGGGACGGTCGCGGTCAGGACGGCGTGCCCGGCGGTCCTGGGCGCCACCAGGACCGCGACATCCGTGCCGTCCCGCGCGGCGACCGTCCCGGCGACGCTGATGACGGCGGGATTCGACGTGGCCACCGTCGCCCCGTGCTGGCAGCTCGGGCTGACCCGCACCCAGATCGGGCTGCTCCCAGCCGCCGCCTGGATGGTGGGCGGCCGACCGACCCCGTTCACGTAGAACGGTCCGCTGCCCCCGAGTATCTCGGCACGCCCGATCCAGTCGCCGCAGATCCGCATGCGTGGCCCGTCGGCCAGGCCGGCACCACAGCCCGCCACCGCGACCGCCACGACCAGAAGGGCCAGAACTCGATGGGCCACAACGGAATCATCCCATCAGCGGGCGGCGACCCGTTGCCGCAACTGGGTGAGGATGTCGCGTTCGGTTGTCGCGTCCGTGGCGTATTCCGTGGCCGACCACCGGATCAGCAGGAACACGATGGCCAGCATCAGGGACGCCTCGGTGACGATCAGGGCGATCAGGCCGCCGGCGTGCTGGTCGGCCAGCAGGCTGTGCACCCACGGCAGGGCCAGGGCCCGGTACTGGTTGTCGCCGGCCGGGCCGTTGCCGATCACCGTGTGCGTGGTCATGACCATCGCCGCGAACACCGTGTCCGTGGGCATCGCGGCCAGCAGCATCCCCAGGCGGGCCAGGTTCGGCATCCGGCGCGGCAGCGGGTCGACACCCACCACCACCCACGCGAACAACACGCCCACGAAGAAGAACCACACCGCGATCGCGGTGTGCGCCCAGTGGAACCGCACCGCCGCGTCGAACAGGCCGGTGAAGTACAACGCGAACGGCGACCCGGCGAACAACGCCAACACCACCACCGGATGCGTCAACGCCCGCGCCACCGGCGACCGGTACACCGCCCGCAGCACGTCCACCGGGCCACCGCCGCCGGCCGGGACCGCCGCGGCCAGCAACGTCAGCGGCGCACCCAGCACCAGCAGCACCGGCGCCAGCATCGTCAGCAGCATGTGGCTGGCCATGTGCATGCTGAACATCGCCGGCGCGTACCGCCCCACACCCGAGGACGTCGCGATCAGCATGACCGCGCAGCCGGCCAGCCAGCTCACCGTCCTGGCCACCGGCCACCGCCGCGGCAGCCGCCGCACCCCCACCAGGTACGCCACCGCCAGCAGCACAGCCAGCGGCCCGAACAGCACGTCGATCCGCCAGTCACCGGCCAGCCGCGCCCACGTCGGCGGACCCGCCAGGTCGTAGCCGAGCAGCGTCTGGTCCGGGGTCACCGGGTGGCCGACGAACGCCGGTGGCGGCAGGTGGGTCTGGCCGACCGCCAACGCCACCGCGCCGACCAGCAACACCAGTTCGGCGCCGGCCAGCCTGGCCAACCGGCCCACCGACACCACCGCGTCCAGGACCCGGCGCCGCCACCGCGTCACCACCACGCCCAACAGAACCGCGACGGCCACCTCGGCCAGCACCAGCACGCCGTAGGTGGTGGACCACCACTGCCCGACCGGCGCCAGGACCAGCGCGTCCACCACACCTGTGGCGACCAGCACCAGCCAGCACCCGGTGGCCAGCCGCGCGTACCGGCGCCCCAGCACCACCGGCACCGCGCCGGTGCGCACCGCGTACCCCAGCAGCGCGGCCAGCGTGCCCAGCCACACCGCCGCCGCCGGCACGTGGATCAGCAGGGCCGTCGTGGCGAAATCGTGGCCGGCGTCCGACGACGAGTGCCCGGTGGCCAGCGGCGGCAGCAACGCGAACACCGACAGCAGCGCCAGCGCGACCGTGGTCGGCCAGCGCAACGTCATCCGCGTGCCCACCGCCACCACGAGCACGACGACCGCGGTGACCAGCCAGGCCCTCGGTTCCTCCAAAGCGGACAGCAGACCGAAGAAATGCCCGGCCGGCAACACTTCCGGCAGTCCCTGGCCGGTCGTGTCGGCCACGTCGAACGGCACCAGCACCAGCACCGCCACCAGCCACACCAGCGCCCACCGGCCGGCCCACCGCACCGCCGAGTACCCGCCCGCGGACAGCCGGCCACCCGACCCGGGTTCGGTGAAACAGGCCGCGAACACCAGCGAACCCGTGCCCAACGTCGCCGCCACGTCCACCACGAACCGCAACAACGGCGTACCGAGCCGCACCAGCGCGCCGGGATCGCTGTTGCCCAGGTCCGCGTACGGTGCGCCGCCGGCCGTCACCACGAGCACCACCACCAGCGCCAGGCCCAACACGGCGGCCGCCGTGGACCATGCCGCGACGCGGGCGGAGACAACCGGGCTGGACACGAACAACCAGGGTAGTCGGCCGGCTCCTACGCTGGTCACGTGGACGCCACCCGGGTGCTGGTGCTCGGCGGCACCGACGAGGCCCGCCGCCTGGCCGCCCTGCTGGCCGCCACCGCCGGCGTCCACGTGGTGACGTCCCTGGCCGGCCGCACCCGGCGACCCGAACCGCCCGCCGGGCAGCTGCGGATCGGCGGGTTCGGCGGACCGGACGGGCTGGCCGCGTGGCTGCGCGAGCACCGGGTCGACGCCGTGATCGACGCCACCCACCCGTTCGCGGCCACCATCACCGCCAACGCGGCCGACGCCACTTACCGGCTCGGCATCCCGTTCGCCGTGCTGCGCCGCCCGGGTTGGCGGCCCGGGGCCGGTGACCGCTGGCACTGGGTGGCCACCGTCGCCGACGCCAACCCGCTGCTGCCCGCGCTGGGCCGGCGGGTGTTCCTCACCACCGGGCGCGGTGACCTGGCCGCGTTCGCCGGCCGCGACGACCTGTGGTTCCTGCTGCGGACCGTCGACCCGCCACCGCCACCGCTGCCCACCCACCATGTGCTCGTGACCGGACGCGGACCGTTCCACGTGGACGGCGAACTGGCGTTGCTGCGGGAGCACCGGATCGACGTGCTCGTCACCCGGGACAGCGGCGGTGACGCGGCGAAACTGGTCGCCGCCCGGCGCTGCCGGCTGTCCGTGGTGATCGCCCGCCGGCCACCGCTGCCGGACGTGCCCGTGGTCGCCACCGAACAGGCGGCCGTCGACTGGCTGACGAGCTGATACCTGTTCATATGTACATCAGACGCCCTTGTGGCGCGGCGCCCGGCGTCCGTACGTTCGAACCGCCGTGGTGCTCGGGAAGCCGGTGCGACACCGGAGCGGCCCTCGCCACTGTGATCGGGAAGTTCCCACTCGACATGCCACTGGCCCCAACCGGCTGGGAAGGCGAGCGGGAGCGGTGACCCGTCAGCCAGGAGACCGGCCACGGCACCGAGGAAACCTTCCACGAGGTGCTGGAGGCGGTCGCCAATGTCCCGGATCGTCCACCCGCGCGACCGGCTGCGCCTGGCCGCCGTGTTCGGCGTGATCCTGCTGCTGCACGTCCTCGCCTGGGGCACCCTCGTCCTGCTCGTGCTGCCACGGCACTTCGCCGTCGGCACCCAGGTGTTCGGCGTCGGCCTGGGCGTCACCGCGTACACGCTGGGCCTGCGGCACGCGTTCGACGCCGACCACATCGCCGCCATCGACAACACCACCCGCAAGCTCATGTCCGACGGGAAACGGCCGGTGTCCGTCGGGTTCTGGTTCGCCCTGGGCCATTCGTCCGTGGTGCTGATCCTGGCCGCGCTGATCGCCCTCGGCGCCCACACCGTCACGACGCTCACCAGCGACGGCTCCGGCACCCATCAGGTGCTCGGCGTGGTCAGCACCGGCGTGTCCGGGCTGTTCCTGTACCTGATCGCGGTGCTCAACCTGGTCGTGCTGGTGGGGATCGTGCGGATCTGGCAGGCCATGCGGCGCGGCGAGTTCGACGAGGACGCGCTGGAGGCGAAGCTGGCCAACCGGGGCTTCTTCAACCGGTTCCTGGGCCGCCTCACCCGGGCCATCAGCCGGCCGGGCCAGATGTTCCCGGTGGGGCTGCTGTTCGGGCTTGGCTTCGACACGGCCACCGAGGTGACGTTGCTGGTGCTGGCCGGCAGCGGCGCGGCCAGCGGGCTGCCCTGGTACGCGATCGTGGTGCTGCCGCTGCTGTTCGCCGCCGGCATGACGCTGCTGGACACCGTGGACGGCACGTTCATGAACGTCGCCTACCACTGGGCGTTCGCCAATCCGCTGCGCAAGGTCTACTACAACATCACCATCACCGGGCTGTCGGTCGCGGTGGCACTGGTCATCGGCAGCATCGAACTGGTCGGCGTGCTGCACGACGACCTGCACGTCGTCGACCCGGTCACCACGTGGATCGCCGGGCTGGACCTGAACAACGTGGGCTTCCTGATCATCGGGCTGTTCGTCGTCGTGTGGGCGGCCGCGATCGGCTACTGGCGCCTGGCCAGGGTCGAACACCGCTGGCGCCCCGCACCGGCCGACGATCCCGCTCAGTAGAGCCGGGGAAACACGTCGTTCAGGACGGTGCGCTGGCGGGACGCCGCTGCCGTGGTCTCCAGGTCCCTGCGCAGATCCGCCTTGTCCATGGTCCGCAACCGGTCACCCAACTGCTTCACCACGTCCCGTAGGCGGTCCTCGTAGGAGGCGACGCCGATGCCCAGCGCCTGCAGCTTGTGCACGTCCAGCACGGTGTCCACCCGGATGTTCGGGGTCAGCCGGTCCAGTTCCGCCTTCTCGATCTTCTCCGGTTCGAGATCGGGAAGGATGTACTCCTGGATCATCTTTCCGATCTTGTACGGCGTGGTGTAGCCGGTGTTGGCCACGTGGTAGGTGCCCGTGACATGCCGGGCGACCAGTTCGTCGGTCCATTCCATCAGGTCCTCGATGACGGTTCCCGAGTTCGGCGTGTCCACGAACTTGGCGAACGTGAGCATCTTGACCAGCATGTTCTTGGGGCTCACCCGTGCGGACACCGGCTGCCGGGGCCGCAGCACGAGGCACCGGAAGCCGGCCGAGCGTTCGAAGGCGACGATCTGTTCGCTCCACACCTTCGTCCAGCCGTAGTACGACGACGGGTTGGGCGCGTCCGTCTCCACCTTGGCGTCCGTGCCGTCGACACTGGAGAAGATGCAGCCACTGGAGTAGTGCACCAGGTAGACGCCGGCCTCGTCGCAGACCCGGGCCACGTTGCCGGCTCCCAGCACGTTGACTTCGAACGCCCGCAGCCGGTTCAGGCCGCACCACTCCAGGTTCGTCGTGGCGGCCGTGTTGATCACGACATCCGGCCGATACTTCGTGACCGCGGTGCGCACCGCGTCGACATCGGTGATATCGACGCCGACGGCGACCCGCGCATCCTGTTGGTGAGCGCGGTAGTGGGACAGATAGAAATTACCGATCTGGCCGTTACCGAAAATCAACGTCCTCATGGTGCTCACCTTCGGTCTGCGTGTCGAACGCCGGAACTGGCACAGAATAGCAGGCAGGACTCACCGACCGCCGGCAACGTCTGGCCCGGAGCCAGGAGGTTCGGTGATCTCGTGCGTCACATCCACGATGCCGTGCACCACGTCGTGGACGGTGTTGGGCAGCGAATGCAAATCATTCGCCAGCGCTATCACCAACGCCACCCGGGCCAGAATGATGCCCAGCCGCTTCAGAACCGGTTTCGAATTCTTGTCGTCGGTGTCGAAATGGTGCTCCCGGACCGCGCGCCCGACCGCGGTGTCGACCGCCTGCGCGACCAAGCCGGCGCCCTTGAGCCAGTACTCGTCGATCGCCCGCATCAGGGCCACCAACGCCGACTCGACATATTCGAGGACGTCGGCGGGCAGGTTGTCGGCCAGCCGGATCTCGGCGAGCAGGTTGCGGCAGTCGTCGGCGATCCGGGCCAGTGTGGTGGTGTCGAGTTGGCGCTCGGCGGCGTGGGCGTCCAGGACGAGACTGCAGATCGCCAGCGCGGACATCTCGTTGTCCCCGATGCGGGCGGACAGGTCCGCCCACGGTGTCTGCAGGTTCGCCACGGTCAGCGTCTCGGTCAGCGAACGCAGTCCGGGCCGTGCGTAGGCCACCTGGTCGGAGTCGAGGTCGGCGACGTCGGCCGCCAGCCGCGTGGGTAACGCCACCAGCGCCTCGGCCAGGCCCAACACGGCCGGGTTGCGCGGCTCCATGCCACCGGCCGCGGCGACGAGTTCCAGCAGCGGCGCCGTCGGCCGGCTGGCCGCCTCCGCGCGTAACCGCTCGATGGCGCCGACCAGCCGGCGGGCGGAGTGGTACGGACGTTGCGCAGGCGGCATCGGACTAGCTCCATTCGTCCAGGACCTGGTAGACCTCGGCGAAGTCGGGCCGGTGGGACAGTTCCGCGGCGATGTCGACCGCCTCGTAATAGGCCGCCAACGGATTGCCGTAGTCCGATGCGTGTTCCAACTCCGGCACCACGTCATCGGCTCCGCCGATCACCAGGCGGACACCCTCGGCGAGTTCGGGCGCCTTGCCGTCCAGCACCGCCAGTACCTCGCCGATGCCCTCCGTCGTGGCGTGCAGGTGCGCGTGCCGCAGCAGCAGGGCCGCCGTGAACGCGGTGCGGTAGCTGTTGAACCGGTTGCCCACCAGCCACAACACCAGCGCCTCGGTCAACAGCGCCTCGCACAACGACTTGCCACGATGACCCAGCCGCTGCGAGAAGTCGACCGTCGACGTGGCGTAGATCCTGCCGGCCTGCCGCGCCAGGTCGATCCACTGACGGCGCGCGAAACCGGCCCGGTCCGCCGACAGTTGCGGCAGCACCTCCGCGTAGAGCACGTTGTTGGCCAGCTGGAAACCCTCTGGCAGGACCAGTTCGCGGTGTTCGTCCCGCAGCCGGGCGGCGTCCCTGGTGCCGCCCAGCACACCCGTGACGAACGACTGCCGCCACAGGTACACCTGGTACACCGGCGCCACACCACCGTGGCCCATGCGGTCACGCAGGCTCTGCAACGCGACCCGGCTGACCTTCAGGTCGCCCAACTGCATCAGTACCCTGGCCCTGATCAGCAGCCAGCCCTGGCTGCTCGACGGTGACAGGTCCGCCCGGCTGACCCTGTCCAGCTCCTGCTGGCACCGGGTGAGATCACCCAACTTCTGCAGGACCTCGGCCTTGATCAGCTGGGCCTCGGCGACCTCCCGGTCCCGCCCGCCCATCCGCCGCAGCATGTCGATGTGCTTGGTCACCGACATCAGTGCCAGCCCGTACCCGTTGTCGGAGGCGCACAGTTCGGACACCTTCCGGCGCAACTCGGAGTCCGGCATGGCAAGGTCTCCCCGCAACTACGGTCGAACGGTGTCGGCTTCGTCGAACGGTTGCGGCGCGAACTCCAGTGCCACCGAGTGCTCCCTCGCCACATAGGTGTGCACGCATCCGGGCAGCACCCGGACCACGTCGCCCGCAGTGAGACTGACCGTCAACCACTCGCCCGAACCACCGGCGACGCGGTAGGTCGCGTCGAGCTGTCCCTTCGCGACACACAGGTGTTCCACCCGGCTGTGGTGGTAGTGGTTGCCGCGGGTCTGGCCCGTGGCGAACTCGACGTACGCCAGGAAGCGCATCGCGGAACCACTGTGGTAGAAGATCGTGTCAATGCCGTCCCGGGACAGGAGGAAGCCCTCACCACGCTCACGCAGACCTTCGGGGTCATAGTCGCGGCCGAGCCTGGAGAATCGCAGATAGTCGCGGACAGACCGAGATGCGTCTTCCACGGCCGGCTTCCCTCCTTGCCCCTGTAGCAATCGCACACCGAAGGTGGGGTGTTACCGCCATGACCGTTGCCGACCTCCTCGTCGGGAAGACCGGCCTGGTGACCGGCGCCAGCCGCGGGATCGGCGCGGCCATCGCGCGGCGACTGGCCGCCTGCGGCGCCAGGGTGCTGGTCACCGCCCGGTCGGCCGACGCCCTGGCGCAGGTGTGTGCCGACCTGCCCGGTGGTGTCGCGGTCGCCGGGGACCTGCGCGACCCGGACCACATCGCCGCGCTCGCCGGGACCGCCCGCGCCGAGTTCGGCACGCTCGACGTGCTGGTGCACAACGCCGCCGCGGCCGGGCGGTTCCCGCTGGGCGACACCGCGGCGAACTGGCCGCGCATCCAGGCCATGCTGGACGTCAACGTGTCCGCGGCGCTGCGGCTGACCGCGGCCGTGCTGCCGATCCTGCGCCGGCCCGGCGCGTCCATCGTGTCCGTCGTGTCGATCTCCGGGGAACGCGGCACGCCGCACCGCACCGCCTACGCCGCCACCAAGGGCGCGCTGACCTCGATGACGCGGGCCTTCGCCGTCGAACTCGGCCCGGACGGCATCCGCGCCAACGCGGTGTCGCCGGGCATCGTGGACACCGACCTGTGGGCGAAGAACAAGGCCGTGCCCGGCGTCGAGGACGCCATGAACGCGCTGATCCCGCTGGGCCGCTGGGGCCAACCCGCCGACGTCGCCGACGTGGTGGCGTTCCTGGCCAGCGACGCCGCCCGCTACGTGACCGCGCAGACCATCGCCGTGGACGGCGGCATGGCCGACACCGTGCAGCTGCACCGGGGCGACGTGTGAGCGCGCGCCGCGCCACCCTGGCCGACGTCGACGCCCTGGTGCGGCTGCGCGCCCAGATGTTCCTCGACATGGGCGCGCCACCGGGCGACGAGGACGCGCCATGGCGGGTGCACGCCGCCGAGTGGTTCACCGCCCAACTCGCCGGCCAGCAGTGCGGCGTGTTAGTCGTGGACGACCCGGAACTGGGCGTGGTCAGCGCCGCCGTCGGCACCTACGCCGACGGTGCGCCCAGCCCGGGAAACCCGACCGGGCGCAGCGGGCACCTGTTCAACGTCAGCACCGATCCCCGCCGGCGGCGGCGCGGCCACGCCCGGGCGTGCGTCGCGGCGCTGCTGGACTGGTTCGACCACAACGACGTCACCGTCGTCGAACTCGCCGCCACCGACGACGGCGCCGACCTGTACACGTCGCTGGGTTTCACGCCGGCCCGGTTCCCGGTGTTGCGCCGCAGGCGACCTACCGGCCGTCCAGGGTCGGCTGGCTGACCTGCTGGGTGGTGAGCGTGCCGTTGGCGTTCATGTAGACGTTGCCCGCCCACCGGCCGCCGCCCGCCGGGTTGTACGCCCGGCCGGAGCCGAAGTAGCCGGCGTCCGGGTAGTACTTGCGCCAGAACACGTTGTCGATCACGGTCACGTTGACCGCGCGGGCCGGGTTGCCGTCGTTGTCGGTGGCGCCGTCGCCGCAGTAGCACGTGTAGCCGCCGCCGGCCATCAGGTTGTTCGACACGGTCACGTTGGTGTTGTTGCCGTACTCGGTGTACAGGGCCAGCGCGGACGTCTGGTCGTTCGGGTTGAGCAGCGTGTTGTGGTCGATGGTCAGGTTCGACGCGCCGTCGCCCTGGACGGCGTCGTTGTGGTCGCCGCGCAGCTGTTCGCCCAGTTCGACGTAGTTGCCCCGGATGGTGCCGCTGGACATGCCGAGGATGCCGAGTTGGGCGCCGATCAGCTTGGAGTCGGTGACCGTGACCGGGCCGCCCCTGGCGTCGCGGACGCTGGTGGTGACGTAGCCGTCGGTGAGGGTGGTGACGTGGTCGACGGTGGCGCCGCAGGTGGCGGACTGCTGCAACCAGATCGCGAACAGGTCCGGTGTGCTGTCCCCGGTGAACGGCTCGCCGCTGTCCACTTCGACGTTCCGGATGGTCACGTCGCACGCGGTCACCGTGATGGTGCCCTTGACCCGCATGTTCTGGTACACCTGCCCGGCCTTGGCCAGTTTGACGTCACCGGACACGGTGGTCAGCGGGCCGCGGGCGCCGGTGGTCGCGGCGGACGGCCAGGACGAGGGCATCGGTGGGGTGTTCGCCGGTGGCGCGCCCTGGTGCGTGGCCCGCGACGTGGCGGGCACGGTGATGGACACCTTGGGCGACAGGGCGGAGCCGGTGCCGGTGCCGTCGACCGCCCGCACCTGGTAGGCGTAGGTGTGGCCGGGGGCGGCGGAGGTGTCCCGCCAGGCGGTGGCGCCGATGACGGTGGTGACGTGCCTGCCGTCGCGGAACACCGCGTACCGGGCGCCCGCGACCGGCTGCCAGGCCAGCCGGACCGCGCCGTGGTCCAGGGTGGCGGTGAGCCGGGCCGGGACCGCCATGGTGGCGGTCGGCACCGGGCCGGTGGTCGGCACGCCGGACACGCCGGCGCCGGACACGGCCGTGCCGGCGGTGGACTGGCGGCTGCCGGTGACCGCCCAGGTGGCCAGCAGGCCGAGCAGGAGCACGACGACCAC
>DATEPR010000271.1:0-24801 GCA_035273045.1 Pseudonocardiaceae bacterium
TGGTGCGAGTATGATCGACCATAGGCCCGATGTCGGGGACGGGGCGCATTCCTTCGGTGGTCACAGGTTGCTCACGTGGCACAGCCGCAACCCTATTTCCTTCGAAGGTCAATGAGTCGGCATAGACTGGGATTCGAAGGAGGGCACCCGCCACCCGGGTGCGGCCGGATGAACACGGTGGATGAACTGGCAGCGGTGGCACTGCTGGCCGAGCCGGTACGGCGCAGGCTCTACGAGTACGTGCGCGACCGTCACAGCGCGGTGGGCCGCGACGAGGCCGCCGAGGCCGTGGGGATCTCGCGCAAGCTCGCCGCGTTCCACCTGGACCGGCTGGCCGACGTGCACCTGCTCGCGGTGGACTACCGCAGACTGTCCGGCCGGGTCGGTCCCGGCGCCGGGCGGCCGGCGAAGCTGTACACCGTGTCCCCGCGCCGGTTCGCGGTCACCGTGCCGCAGACCGGTTACGTGCTGGCGGCCGCGATCATGGCGACGGCACTGTCCAGTCCGGAGCTGAACGGCAATGGCCGGGTCGCTGTGGAACGTGTGGCCACTGAGGTCGGTGAGCGCCTGGGCCGCACGCTGCGCGCCGAACACCGCGGCACCGCCGCCCGCCGGGGCGCCGTCGAGCGCACCCTGGCCGAACTGGGTTTCCAACCGCACCAGCGCGGCTGCGAACTCGTGCTGGGCAACTGCATCTTCGCCGAACTGGCCGAGACGGACCGGGACCTGATCTGCGCGCTGAACAAGGCGCTCGTCTCCGGCATGCTCGCGGGCGCCGAACTGACCGGGCTGCGCGCCGCGTCCGGTTCCATCGACGGCGGCCTGTGCTGCGCCCGCCTGATCAGCGCGTGAAACAGGGCCGGGCAGCACGAGAGCTGCCCGGCCGTCAGACCGCGGTCTGCACCGGCACCGGCTCCGGGCTCAGCGCACGCGCCAGCGCCTCCACCAGTTCCCCGTCGCCGCTCGCGGCGGCGTCCAGCAGCGCCTGGGTGGGCGCGTGAATCAGCCGGTGCACGGTGCGGTGCACGGCCAGTTCCAGCAGGGCGCGGGCGTCCGCCGGCAGCCGGGTGGCCACCCGGTCGTACTCCTGGCGACCGACCTCGTCGGCCTGCTCCCGCAACCGGCGCACCGCGGACCCGGCGGACCGGGCGCTGCGCCACCGGCCGAACCGGACCTGTTCCGCCCGCAGCACTTCCTCGGCGACGGCCACGTCGGCGGCGAACGTGGCCGCGTCGGCCGAACCGGAGCCGCGCAGGTCGGCCAAGTCCACCAGGTCCACCCCGGGCAGCCCGCGGACCTCGGGATCCACGTTGCGCGGCACCGAAAGGTCCACCAGCAGCAGCGGAGCGCCGTGCCGGTCGCGGACCCTGCGCAGCATGTCCGGGTCGATCAGCGGGTGCGGCGCCGCCGTGCCCACGACGACCACATCGGACCGGCCGAGGTGGTACTCCATCTCGTTCAGGTCCACAACGGACGCCCCGGCGGCGGCGAACCGTTCCGCGTGGCGGAGCGTCCGGTTGCACACGGTCACCAGCGCCCCCGCCTCGGCGGCCCGGGTGACGACGGCGTTGGCGATCTGGCCCGCACCGACCATGAGCAGGCGACGACCGGTCAGGCAGGTACCGGTGTCACCGCCACACATCGGACAGTCATGGCCGGACAGGCCGACCGAGGCCAGCGTCCGCTCCGCCCACCAGGCGGCCGCCGCGTCCACCGCGGTCGAACCCACCGAACGGCCGGCGGCCTCGAACGACGTCTCCCGGTGCACCCTGCGTGCCGTGCTCACCGCCGCGCGCAGCAACCCGTCCAGGTCGCCGCCGCACACCCCGGCGTCACGGGCGGCCTGCGCGGCAAGCCGGACCTGGCCGATCACCTCGGTCTCGCCGAGCACGAACGACTCCAGCCCACTGGTCACCCGCAGCAGGTGCCGGACGCAGTCGTTCTCCCGGTACCACGTGACGGCCTCGCGCACCGTGCCGACCGGCACTCCCCGGTCGGCGGCCAGCGCCGCGACCAGCCGGTCCGGGTCCGGCCGGTCCGCCCAGGCCACGTACCACTCGGTGCGCTGGCACGTGGACAGCACGGCGAGTTGGTCCACGCCACAGGCCGCGCGCAGCGCGGGCAGCCGCTCGGCCAACTCGGCCGTGGTGTAGGTGACCCGCTCCAGCAGTTCCAGCGGTGCCCGGCAACCGGCCAGCGAAGCACAGTCCAACGTGGTCATTTGGCCGGTGCCTCCGCGATCAGGGCGAGCAGCGTCTGCACGTCCTTCTTGTGCGAGCCGAAGGGCGCCGCGGCCAGGTAGCCGTCCAGGTCCTGCTTGGCCGCGCTGGTCTGGTTCAGTCCCATCAGCTCGACCAGGCCGCGGGCGTACAGCGCCTCCGGGTACTTCGGCTGCGCCTGCAACACCTTGTCCAGCATGGACTTCGCGTCCGTCGCGTGCCCGTCCTGGAACGCGATCAGCGCCAGGCCGGTGTTGGCGGCGGGGTTGTTCGGCTGGAGCTGCGCCGCCGCCAGGTACTCGATGGCCGCCTGGTCCGGCTTGTCCGCCGCCAGGTAGGCGTCGGCCAGGGCCAGGTGGGCGCTGATGTTCTTGGGGTTCCGCTGCACCTGCGCCTGGGCCTGGGCGATCGCGTTCTGCGCGCTGTTGCCGGACCCGCCGCCGGCCGGTACCTGCTGCTGGGCGGCGACCCCGCCGGTGATGCTGCCACCCGCCTGGCGGGGACTCACCGTGCCGGTGAGCAGCGCCACCACGCCGCCGACCACGATCACGCCGGCGGCGACCCCGATCACGAGTCGCAGCCGGCGCCGGCCGCGCGGTGCCGGCGCCCGCTTCGCGACCGGGCGGATCTCCCGGAGACCCGTGGTGAGCTCGCCGCTGCCGACCCGGCGGTCGATCCGGCGCAGCACGGCGACCGCCTCGGTTTCCACCGGCGCCCGCAGCGCCCGGTGCTCCTCGTCGGTCAGCTTGCCCGCCTCCAGGTCGTTGTCCAGGTCGCGGAGTTGGCGCAGCAACCCCTGGCGCAGGTCCTCGTCCGGGTCGACGTCGGCGTGCAGGGCACCGGCCGTGCCGCCGGCGAACGGGCGCAGCACGGCCAGGCCGGCCAGGCAGGCCAACGCGACGACCACCAGGGTGATGATCACGGTTCCTCCTCGCGCAACCGGGCCAGCGCCTCGGCCAGCCGATCCCGGTCGGCGACACTGAGATCGGACTGCCGGGCGTCGGGTCTGCCTCGGGACGGCGGCGTCGCCGTGGCCGCCCGCCGGCCGCCGCGCAGCAGCATCCAGGCCGCGAGAACACCGGCCGCGACCACCACGAACGGCAGCACGTAGGCGATCTGGCCGACGCCCTGGTGCGGCGGCGACAGCAACACCGTGTCGCCGTAGGAGGCGACGAAGTTCGCCCGGATCTGGTCCGCCGTCTTGCCGGCGGCCAGTTCCTGGCTGATCTGCTGGCGCATCTGCGCGGCCAGCGGGGCGGGCGAGTCGGCGACCGACAGGTCCTCGCAGATCGGGCAGCGCAGCGTGGTGGCGATCTGGTGGGCCTCCTGCGCGAGCGTGGTGGGCGGCGGCTCACCGCGCACCGCGACCACGATCAGCGCGACCACTCCGGCGATCACCACCATCAGCGCGGCCAGCCCGATCACGCCCGCGCGGCCGGTCAGCCGGGCCGGCAGCCGGACCCGCCGCACCGCCTCCCGCGAGCTCATTGCGCACCTCCGCCGACCAGCAGGTCCAGCGTGCGTTCCAGGGTGGGCGCGTCGACCGCCCCGATGATCCGGTCGACGATCCGCCCGGACTGGTCCACCACGTAGGTCTCCGGCACGCCACGCACGCCGAAGGCCAGTGCCGTGCGGGAGTTGGCGTCCACCACGACCGGGTAGTCGCTGCCCTCGCTGGCGATGTAGTCGCGGGCGTCGGCGTTGTCGTCCTCGAAGTCGACGCCGAGCACCACGACTCCGGAGTCGCGGAACTTGGCCCACGTGGCGTTCAGGGCCGGCTGTTCGGTGTGGCACTGGGCGCACCACGACGCCCAGAAGTTCACCACGACCACCTGGCCGCGCAGGGCGGCCAGGTGGACCGGCGGACCGCCCAACTCGGGCAGAGTGAAGTCGGGTGCGGTCCGGCCGACCAGTGGTGACGCGGTGTCCGCCGGGTCGTGGCGCAGTCCGGACACGAGTAGTGCCGCGACCACCGCGACGACGGCGAGCACGCCGGTGAGCAACAGCCCGCGACGGACTCCCACAGACATCAGTTCGCTCCCGTCTCGACGAGTTCCCGGCTACCGGTCTGCGGCCGCCCGTCCGGCTGGTCCGTCTTCCGCCTGCGCCGCCGGGCCGGGAGTGCCGCGATGAGTCCGAACAGGACCATGATCGCGCCACCCACCCAGATCCAGGTGACTCCAGGGTTGAGGAAGAAGCGGAACGTCGCCGACTTGCCGTTGTTCTGCAGGCCGATCACCGACGAGTACAGGTCCTGGAACACGCCGCGCTGGAGCGACGGCGTGCCGATCGGTTCGGAGTTGTTCGGGTACAGGTTCAGCGACGGGTGCAGCGGTGCCAGCCGATTGCCCGAGCTGTCGGTGACCGCCACGTGCGTGGTGAGCACCTGCCGCTGCGGCTGTTTCTGGCTGTCCAGCCCCGTGTAGCGCAGGGTGTAGCCGGAGAACGAGGTGGAGTGTCCCTGTTGGAGGGTCACCTCGGTCTGCTGCGCGAACGTCGACGACGCGGCGATGCCGACGACCACCAGTGCCAGCCCGACGTGCACGGCCAGCCCGGCGTAGCGCCGCCGGCCGTTGCGCAGCGCGGTCCACCAGCTCCGGTCCACGCCCCGCCGGGCGGCGCGCACCCCGTTGACGATCTCCGCGCCGTTGCCCACCGCGACGGCGGCGGCCAGCGCGAAGGCGGCCATGGCGTACACGTCGCGCACGCCGATCGCGGTCAGCACGACCAGCATCGCGCCGGTCACCACGCCGGGCAGCCGCAGCCGCTTCAGCGCGCTGGTCCGGCTGGCCACCCGCCACGGCAGCAGCGGAGCACCGGCCACCAGGATCAGCAGGATCAGGAACACCGGCGACAGCGACTCCTGGAAGTACGGGCCGCCGACCGTCACCTGCCTGTTCGACAGCGCCTGCACCGCGAGCGGGAACACGGTGCCGAGCAGGACGATGCCGGTCACCACCAGCAGCAGCACGTTGTTGCCGACGAACGCGGCCTCCCGGGAGATCGCCGAGTCGATCTTGGCCGGCGAGCGCAGCGTGGGCAGCCGCCAGGCGACCAGGCCGAACCCGCCCACCAGGACCAGCGCCAGGAACGTCAGGTACGCCGGTCCCACGCCGGTCTGGGAGAACGTGTGCACGGACGACAGCACGTTGCCCCGGGTGAGGAACGTGCCGAACGTGGTCAACGCGAACGCGCCGATCACCAGCACCACGTTCCACAGTCGGGCGATGCCTCGTCGTTCCTGCAACATCACCGAATGCAGGAACGCCGTGGACACCAGCCAGGGCAGCAGCGCGACGTTCTCCACCGGGTCCCACGCCCAGTAGCCGCCCCAGCCCAGCACCGAGTACGACCACAGGGCGCCGAGCACCAGGCCGACGCTCAGGAAGCACCAGACCATCAGGGTCCAGCGCCGGGTGAGCGCGGCCCAGTGGTCCGAGCCGCCGCCGACCAGCAGCCCGGCGACACCGAACGCGAACGGCACGGTGAACCCGATGAAGCCCAGGTACAAAAACGGCGGGTGCACCGCCATCAGCGGGTGGTTCTGCAGCAGCGCGGGCGGTCCGGCGCCGTCCGGCGGCGGGCTGGCCAGGGTCTGGAACGGCCGGGACGGGCCGTTGACCAGGATGAGGTAGAAGATCTGCACCACGTTGAGCACGGCCAGCGCGTAGGGGAACGTCACCGGCCGGTAGCGGCGGAACCGCAGCGCCACGGCGGCCAGGTAGCCGGCCAGCACCAGGTTCCACAGCAGCAGCGAGCCGTCGTCGGCCGCCCACAGCGCGAGGATCTTGAAGAAGGTGGGTGTCTCCAGCGAGGAGTTCTCCGCGACGTAGCGGATCGCGAAGTCGTTCTGCAGCAACGCCACCACCATGGCGACGTTGGCCGTGAGCACCGTGGCGAGCAGCGCGAAGCTGGTGCGCCGGGCGCTGTCCACCAGGGCCGGACGGCGGCCCCGGGCACCGATGGCCGCGGCCACCGCGCCGTAGGCCGCCAGGACCAGTCCGAGCAGCAGTGCGAAGCGGCCGAGCTGGTCCATGTCAGTCTCCTTGGCTCAGGTCTGCGCTGTTCGGCGGCTTCTCCCCCGGACTGGGCGGCTGGTAGTCGCCGTTGTGCTTGACCAGCAACGTGTCCGAGTGGAATCGGCCGTCCCTGCCCAACGACCCCTCGACCACCACGCCCTGGCCCGCCTTGAACAGTTCGGGGACGCTGCCGGTGTCGATCACCGTCATCGACTTGGTGCCGTCGGTGACGACGAACCTCAGCAGTTGGCCGTCGCGGCCCACGCTGCCCGGCACGACGAAACCGCCGAGCCGGACGCGCTGGCCGACCTCGGCCTTGTGGTGGCTGATGTCGGTCGGGGTGAGGTAGTAGACGAGGTTGCCGGTCAGGCCGCGCACCGCGATCCAGCCCAGGGCGGCGACGATCACGGCCAGGCAGGCGATGATCTTGATCTGGGCCGGGCGCAGGCGGCGGCGCGACGGCAACTCGGGACGGAAGTCGTCCGGCAGGTAGTCGTCGTCGGGCGCCAGTTCTTCTTCGGGACGCACGCCGTCCCCGGCGACAGAGCTCATTTCGCCGCGGCTTTCCGCCCGGCCGCGGCACGGATCAGGGCGGTGGCACGGCGCGACCGGACGGCCAGCCGCCACCGGTAGGCGATGATGCCCACCGCGGTCAGCGCGTAGCCGGCCACGATGTAGCCGAGGTCACTCATCGTCGACACCTCCAGACACGGCCGCGGTGGCGGTCGCCGGTGCGGTCCTGGTCGCGGCGACCGGGCGCGGTGCGCGGGTCCTGGGCGCGGGCGACGACACGACGGTGCTGGAGGCGCGGTCCTCCAACCGGCCCACCCGCATCCGGACGGCCATCAGGTAGCCGTAGGCGATCGTGAACGCGAGCAGCGAGAACATCAGCGTGGCGAGCATGCTCGGCGCGATGGTCGGCGTGCCCAGTTGCAGCACGGTCGGCCCCTGGTGCAGGGAGCGCCACCATGTGACGGACTCGTGGGTGATCGGCACGTCGACGAAGCCCACGATGCCGATGACGGCGGACCAGTGGGCGCGACGGGCCGGGCTGTCGGCGACCCGGCGCAGGGTCAGGTAGCCGATGTAGATGAGGAGCAGGACCGCGGTGGTGGTGAGCCGGGGGTCCCAGGTCCACCAGGTGCCCCACACGGGACGGCCCCACAGCGAGCCAAGGACGATGGTCAGGACGCAGAACAGGACACCGATCTCCGCGGACGACACGGCGACCCGGTCCCACCGGGTCCGCTTGGTCTTCAGGTAGGCGACGCTGGCCAGGAACACCACGCCGAACGACGCGAACGCCAGCCACGCCGACGGCACGTGCACGTACAACAGTCGGGCCACGTCGCCCTGGGTGGCATCCGGCGGCACGACGAACAGGGCGAGCACCCCGGCCACGGTCAGGCCAGCCACGGACGCCCAGCCGAGAATGCGCTGGGCGCCGCGGCTGCCGGCCTTGGCGAGGGCGGTTTGCAAGAGCTTCACAACCGACCTCCAGGTTCGGCAGGTACTAGCGGTGCTACCGAGTTTGTTGCGTGTTACAGGGACAACAGGTACTGGACGAGGTCGTTCTCCTCGGCCGGTGTGAGGTTGAGATTGAAGGTTGTGTTGTAGTGCTGGACGACCGAGAGCAGGGTCGGGAACCGACCGTCGTGGTAGAAGCCACCCTTCTGGTGCGTCCACAGACCGGCGAGCGGGCTCGTCCGGTACATGTGCGTGGGCGACCGATCGGCCTCGAAGTTGTCGATGCCGATCTCCGAACCGGGGTGCAGGTTCTCCCCTGGTTCGGTGAAGGTCGGTGCTATGTGGCAGGAAGCGCAGTTGGCCTTCCCGTTGAACAGCGCCTTGCCTCTGGCGGCGGCTGCCGGATCGAACGACCCCTTCGGTGGTGTGGGCGCCTTCAGCGAGAGCTGATAGGCCTGGAGGGCGGGTAGCTTCGCCGACACCAGGTCGTTGGTCGTCCGCACGTGACCGAAGTGGTTCTCCGCGGCTATCGGGAACTGTGCCGCGTTGTCCAGCCGTGCATCAGTGAAGTTCCCTTGTCCGTGCATTTCCAAGATGGCTACGAAGGCATTCCAGTAGGGGATGGATCCCCAACCGGTCCAGGTATGCAGGTTCACCCCGGCCAACCCGAACGCGGGCGGTATCAGCGTTGCCGCGGAACGACCGTCGGGTTGGAATGCCTTCCCGTCCATGAAGAGCTCGGCGTCGAACTTGCCGGGCCCCCAGGAGGCGAGCACCTTCTGCACGGTGGGAACGTCCGTGTGCAGCAGATTGGCGATAGGCGTCAGATTCGGTGACAATCCGATGATGGCTCCCACGTTCAGGTCCCGGTTGGCCCAGCCGTCGAGCCGGTGACCGATACCTGGAGCGAAGGAGTTGTCGACGGTCGAGTGGCACAGGGCGCACTCGATGCCGACAGCCGTCAGATTGCCGGCCGAATTGAAGGTGCCCTTGACACCGACCACCGCGTTCAGTTTGAGCAGAGCCAGCGTGGTGGCCGGGTCGTTCAGGTCGACCGTGCCGTTCTGGATCGCCGTCTGCACGGACGCCGGCAGAGCGTCCACGTCGACCTTCAGCCCAACGGCCAGGGCCGTGGCCGGGCTGACGCCCGGGCCCTCCCCACCGTTGGCGGCGCCCTCGATGGCCTTGTCCAGTTGCAGCGTCCCACTCCAGAACGGCTCGTCGCCGAACGTGTCGAAGCGGAACGTCTGCTTCCCTTCCTTGACCATGTCCTCGGCGGTGTCCTCCGGACTCTCGCCGCCGTGTCGCATGACAGACGGCCCGGAGGCGGCAGCCGCCGGAGACGCACCTTCGATGGACCTGAACGCCACTGCCGCGACAGCGCCGAATGCCAGAACACCGAGGACGAACGCCAACCGACGCATGCTCCACTTGCGTGGGGCAGCCTCGATCGGTTCTTCCTCGACGGTCTGGTCGGAGCTGTCAGGATCCGCCATGACCATCACCTCGATTCTATGACTAAACTGATTTAGTCTTAGACAGTTTTGACCTGGCCCTGGGGGCTGTCAAGGGGATCTGTCGCCCCTTGCCGATCAGTCCTCCAGCAGATGCGCGAAGACCAGGAAACCGGTGGCCACGAAGGCCGCGTCGAACGCGGCGAGCAGGCCCAGCCAGCCGCCGACCTGGTTCGTGCTGCCGGAACTGAGCAGCGCGGTGGACTGGATCGCCGCGATCAGCACCGGGCTGACCAACGGCAACACCAGCAGCGGTAGTGCGGCCTGCCGGCTCTTGGCGGCCACGGCGAGCAGCCCGAGCAGACTGCCCAAAGCGGACAGACCGATCGTGCCGAGGATGATGGTCAGTGCGAGCAGGACCGGTCGCGGTCCGATGGGCAGTCCGAACAGGACGATCACCAGCGCGAAGGTCGCGACGAACAGCACCAGGAGCTGCACCGCCGCGGCCACCGCCTTGCCCAGGTAGACCGCTCCCTTGTCGACCGGGGCGAGCAGCAGTCCTTCCAGTGCGCCGCCGTCCGCCTCGGCCTGGTAGGAGCGGTGGAACAGCTCCACGGACGCGAACAGGGCGGCCAGCCAGAGCAGGCCGGGAGCGGTCTGCACCAGCAGGGTGCGGCCGGGTCCCAGGGAGAACCCGAACGCCAGCAACATGGTTGCCGCGAACGGCAACACGGACACCAGCGCGTACCGGCCGCGCACCTCGATCTTCAGGTCCTTGGCCGCGATCGCCCACGCGGCGGACAGGATGCGCACCGCCGGCACCGCCCGGATGACGGCGTCACGCCGGACCGGCACGCCGGACGCGGGGGTCGGCGCGGCGGCGGCCTGGGCGCCGTCGAGGTTCGCGGCGCGAGGGGTCATCGTCATCGGACCGCCTTCCCGTTGGTCCGGTTGGTCACCGCGACACCATTGGTGCCATTGGTTCCGTTGCCAGCCGTGTCACCGGTGATCTGGCCGCCGTCGATCGACACGGTCCGGTCGATCAATGCCGCGGGCGGCTCCTCGTGACTGGCGAGCAGGATCGTGCGGCCCCGATCCCGGGCGCCGGCCAGCAGGTCGTCGACCACCACGCGGGCGTCCACGTCCAGTCCGGCGTAGGGCTCGTCGAGCAGCAGCAGGTCGGGATCACGCAGCCGGCAGCGGGCGAGCGCGAGCCGCTGGCGCATGCCCTGGGAGAAGCCGCCGGCCCGCACGTCGGCCACCTCCTGCATGCCGACGCTGTCCAGGGCCGCCGGGATGCCGGCCGGGTCCAGGCCGTGCATGGCGCAGGTGAACCGCAGGTTCTCGGTCGCGGTCAGGTCCTGGTAGAGCCGGAAGTGATGGCCGAGCAGGTCGGTGCGGGCACGGATCGCGGCACGGCCGCCGACCAGGTCGTGCCCCAGCACCGTGCCCTCGCCGAAGGTGGGCGACAGCGCGGTCGCGATGACGCGCAGCAGGGTGGACTTGCCGGAACCGTTGGGACCGCACAACCAGACGGTCTCGCCTCGCCGCACGTCCAAAGTCACCCGCACCAGGCCGGGCAGCGCGCCGAACAGGCGGGTCACGCCACGCAGGGCCACCGTCGCACCGGACACCGGACGGGCCGGCGGCCGGCTTCCGACCACGCGCTCGCGCAGGCTCATCGCATCACCTTCGACGCAGTATCGCCAACTAGTGTTGGTGATACAGCACGGTATTCCTGCCAGCACCGCTGGTCAACGCCCGCAACTCAGGGGTTCCGAACCCTCTTTCTAAGGTGCATAGTTCTTAGCCATAGATCCGCCGAGGTGGCTGAAGGAGGAGCGGTGGCGGGCGGGATCAGCTACGCGGTCGCCTTCGCCGGCGGGATTGTCTCGTTCCTGTCGCCATGCGTGCTCCCGCTCGTCCCGGTGTACCTGTCGATCACCACCGGCGTCGGCGTGACCGAGTTGTCCGACGGCGGGCGGGCCACGCTGCGCGCGGTGGCCAGGGGCACCGGCCTGTTCGTGGCCGGGTTCTCGGTGGTGTTCATCGCGCTCGGCCTGTCCGTGACGGTGCTGGGCGCCACGCTGCTGCGCAACCAGGTCGCGATCACCCGGATCTCCGGTGTCGTGGTGATCGCCATGGCCGCGTTCCTACTGGCCGGCACGCTGCTGCACCGCGGCTGGCTGGTCCGCGAGGCCAGGCTGCACCCGAAGCTGTCGCGTTACGGGCCGTGGGCGGCGCCCGTCGCGGGCGCGGCGTTCGCGTTCGGGTGGACCCCGTGCATCGGGCCGGTGCTCGGCTCGGTGCTGGCGATCGCCGCGACCCAGGACGGAGTCGCCCGCGGCGCGCTGCTGCTCGCGGTCTACTCGGCCGGCCTCGCGGTGCCGTTCCTCGTCACGGGATTCGCGTTCCACCGGGTCGTCGGCGCGCTGGCCTGGACCAAGCGGCACTCGGTGGCCATCGTGTCCGCGTCCGCGGTACTGCTGTGCGGCTTCGGCGTGCTGCTGGCGTTCAACGAACTGGCCTGGCTCACCCTGCAACTCCAGTCCGCCGCCCGCGCGTTCGGCCTCGGCTGGTTGGTCAATCTGGGCTGACCGGCTGCCACGGCGGCGCCGCCAACCGCTCCTGGCAGATTCGCCGATCCTCCGGCCCCGCCACCGCGTCCGCCAACCGATCCGCGTCGGCGCGCAGCCGGTCCGCGTCCGCCCGGCCGGCGCGGGCCGCGACCCTGGCGAGCACTTCCGCGGCGAAGGCGTGGTCCCAGTCGGTGAACGCCGCCGGGTGGGCCGCGATCAGTTCGGCGTACCGGTCGGCGTGCCGCCGGGCCACGTCGAGCAGGCCGGTCGCCACGGCCACGGTGGCGATC
Organism: Pseudonocardiaceae bacterium; assembly: GCA_035273045.1. Taxonomy (GTDB): domain Bacteria; phylum Actinomycetota; class Actinomycetes; order Mycobacteriales; family Pseudonocardiaceae; genus DATEPR01. The sequence goes on from DATEPR010000271.1 coordinate 12,029, forward strand.
AGGTGTTCGGCGCGACCGTGGTTGGCCACCGTGCCGACCTGGAGCCAGTGGTGGGCGGCGGCATAAGCCGCGTACAGCGCCTGCTCCCGCTCGGCAGCGGGGCTGTGCTCGGACAGGCCGTTGTCGATCAGGTCCCAGGTGCTGTTGTTGAGTTCGACCGCGAACCAGCGGTCCAGGTCCCGGCCGCCGCTCTGCTGGGCGACGACCGCCGCCGCCAGTTCGCGCCAGCCGGCGAAGCCGTGCTCGCGGGCGATCACCAACTGGGCGTCGCGCAACGCGATCTCGGCGCCGGCGTCCGGCAGGACCGAACGCACCCGCGCCGCCGCCGCGGGACTGGTTCCGGCGAAGGCCCGCCGGAGTTCCTTGGCCTGCGCCCGCAACTGGGCCAGGTCGGCGTTGTCGGGAAGGGACGTGACAGCCATGGGTTCTCCATCGCCGGCCGGGTCCGCTGCTGCCGGCCGCGACAGGACACCACGGATGGGCACGCACAGCTGATGGGATCCAGGTGCACTCGGTGCTTGCCGCGGACGGGAGGCGCCCTGGTACGCGCTGCGGCCACTGTACGCGATCGCGGCGGCTACCCGCGCATCGCCGGTGAACTGTAGACACTCCGCACCCGCAGGCCGCCCAGCCACGCGGTCAGCCGCTCCGCCTCGGCGTCCAGGGCGCGGCCGGTGGCGGCCGGAACCGGCTCCAGCAGCCGCACCCGCACCACGCCGGCGTCGTCCTGCACCCAGCAGCCCACGATCCGGCCGTCCGCCCACGCCGTCGTGCCGGCGTTGCCCCGCGAGTCGAAGACGTGGTCGCGGTGCGGACCGAGGTAGAAGTCGCGGTCGCGCCACCCCATCACCGTCGGGTCGAGCACCGGCAGCAGCGCCACCCAGTGCCCAGGGTCCGGCACCTCCGAGACGTCGTCGGGCAGCAGCCATCCGGTGCCGCCGTCCGCCAGGCGGACCGTGACCGCGTCCAGTCCGGCCAGCGCCGCCCGCACGGCGGTCCTGGTCGCGCCGAGCCACCAGACCAGGTCGTCCTCGGTGCCCGGACCGAACGTGAACAGCCAGCGGCGCACCAGTTCCGAGTAGCCGTCGGCGGCCGGCCACCACGGCGGGACCTCGCCCAGCCAGTGCCGCATCAGGGTCCAGCGGGGCCGCGACGTGTGCCAGCGGCCGCTGTTGGTGGCGCGCACGATCTCGCCGGTGACACCGAGGTACACCAGCACGTTGGACGCGGTGAACACCTCCCCGGGCGCTCCCGCCGGCACCGACGCCCGGACGTCGATCATCGGCACGGCCGCGCGCAGTTCCGCCCCGGTGCGGCCCTCCGGCACGTCGGCCAGCTCCGCGAGGACGGCCGCGCCCGCCTTGTCCAGCCAGGCACCGCCGTCCTCGGCCAGGCCGGCCCGGACGATCTGCTTGGTCATCCTGGCGCGCAGGATGGTCGCGACCCGGGCCGACGCGCTCGGCCACACCGCGGGCAGCAGGTCCCTCGGCAACACGAACAGGGTGCGCCGCATGGCCAGCTGTTTGACCAGGCTTCGCTCGTCATACAGTGCCCGGTCCAGGTCGGCCACCTCGAACCCGGGAACTCTGGCCCAACAGGACAAATAGACCGAAGCCGGCTCCGTGGCGTGCAGCGCGGTCAGCGCCCGGACCGCCGCGTCCGGCGAGCCGGCCCGGCACGCCGGTGACAGCGCGTGTCGGGTGGCGAGCCGGGCGCGGCGTTCGTCGTCGGTCACCAGTCGCACGTGCTCAGCCCAGCAGTTCCGGCCGCTGCCACGGCTTGCCCAGCACGTGGTGGTCGAAGAACGCGGCCACCGCCGCGTGCCACAGCCGGCTGTGGTTGGGCGAACCGATGAAATGCGTCTCGTCGGGAAAATAGAGGAACTTGTGCGGGCTGGCCCCGTTGCCCGTCTTCGCCCGCGATGCCAGTGCCCACCACAGCTTCATGCCCTCGCTGACCGGCACCCGGTAGTCCCGGCCGCCGTGGGTGACCAGCATCGGCGTGCTGATCGAGTCCGCGAAATGGTGCGGTGACAGGGCATCGGCCGCCTCGTAGGACAGCGACCTGCGGAACCAGAACGACACGTCGTTGGACTCGATGGAGGCGTTGCGGTCCCAGACCGAGGCGTGCGTGACGATCGCGGCGAACCGGTCGGTGTGCCCGGCGATCCAGTTCGCCATGTAGCCGCCGAAGGACGCGCCCATCGCGCCGGTGCGGCTGGCGTCGATGTCGGCGCGCTCCTGCGCCGCGTCGGTGATCCGCATCAGGTCCGTGTAGGGCGCGTCGCCCCACTTCGTCCAACCCCGCTGGATGAAGCCGACGCCGTAACCGGTGGACAGGGCCGGATCGGGCATCAGGACGGCGTAGCCGCGGGCGACGAACACCCACGGGCTGGACCGCCACGTCCACGTGTTGGACGACATCACCGGGCCGCCGTGGATCTTCAGCAGCAGCGGCGCCGGTGCGTCGGCGGAGGCGCCGTGCGGCAGCGCCAGCCAGGCGCGCACCCGCGTGCCGTCCTCGCCGGTGGTGGTCACCTCGGTCACCGTGCCGGGCAGTGCGGGCGTGGCCGCCGGCCCACGAAGGGTTTCCGTCGTGCCGCTGCCGTCCAGCGCGATCCGCACCGGCTCGGGCGCGGTGGCCATCGAGGCCCGCAGCGCGTGCACCCACCGGCCGTCCTCGCCGACCGCGATGTCGGAGTACGCGCCGTCGTCCGGGGTGAGCCGGGTGACCTCGCCGGAGCCGACGTCGATCCGCCACACCGGGCGGCGGCCGTCGTGGTCGGCCGCCACGACCACGCTCCGGCCGTCCGGCGTCCAGCGCGGCTGGACCGGCCAGCGGTCCCACTCCCTGGCGACCGCCCGGACCTCGCCGCCCTCGATCGGCACGACGCCCAGCCAGTTGTCGTTCGGGTGCTCGGGCGTGGGCAGCAGTCCCACCACGCACGCCACCCGGGTGCCGTCCGGGGAGATCCGCGGCTGTTCGTACTGGTGCTCCGGATCGGACGCCAGCACGCGACGCTCACCGGTCGCCACGTCGATCGCCACCAGCGTGGTCCGCCACGAGCCACCCGGTTCCGCCTCGTTCCAGGTGGTCACGACGGTCCGGCCGTCCGGTGTGATGTCCCAGGAACTGTTGTCGTCCAACGCACCGCCGACGTGCCCGGTCAGGTCGGTCAACGTCAGCCGCTCGCCGTCGGCGGCCAGGTCGGCGGTGACCAGCCGGGTGCGGGCCGGCCCGAGATCGTGGTCCCAGTACCGGACCGGGAACTCCTCGTGCAGGATCGCCGTGACCTTCGCGTCGTCCCGCTCGGCGCACAGGGTGCGGTCGCTGTCGACGTCCGTCGCGGACGGCATCATCGACACCCCGGCCACCAGGACGCCACTGGCGCTCACCACGACCCCGCGGACGCCGCCGGGCGGTGCGGCCAGCAGGCGGGCGTCGCCGCCGGCCGCCGGTTGCAGCCACAGCGCGGTGCCGCTCCGGTCGTCGCCGTCGTTCTCCGGATCCGGCCGTTTGGACAGGAACAGCAGGTCACCGGACGGCGTGAAGGCGGGTCCCGACTCGCCCTGCGCACTGCGGGTCAGGCGGCGGGCCGGCCGCTCACCGGCCGGGTCGACGTCCCACAGGGCCGTCACGTAGCGGTCGCGGGTGGTGTCGCGGGTCGCCATGCCGACCACGAGCCGGCCGCCGTCCGGCGACAGCCAGTGGCCGCCCACGCGGGGCAGGCTGGCGAAGGCGTTGAGATCGGTCCACGGATCGGCGGGCTGGGTGGCTGATTCCTCGTCGGACATGCCCGTTTCCTATCATGAAACGGGGTGTTCGCCCGCCTACGGAGGTAGGCCCGGCACAGCCGGCGGGTGAGGTGGCCAACGCCAGTGCGGTGCTCCGCGAACAGTGTGGCCCGTGGTACTGGGGTACACCCGCCGGGTATGCCCTGCCACTCATGGTGACCGAGAAGGGGTGCAGGCCGGTATTGGACGTTGGTACTAGTTGAGCACTGTCCCGCCGGTCGCGCTTCCTCCGGCGTGCTGTCCCGTTCCCACGTCGACGGACATTCCGTCGTGGGCGACCGCCCAGCCGGCCAGGTCGGCGGCCAGCGCGGTCGGCGACAGGTGGGTGAGGACCATGCGGCGGCAGGTGAACCGGTCCCGGTTGTGGTCGAGGGTGTCCAGGTCCAGATGCCAGCGCACCGGCCCGGGGCTGTAGCCCTCGCACAGGAACAGGTCGACGCCGGCGGCCGCGTCCAGCAGCGCGTCGGTCCACTCGGTGTCGCCCGAGTACGCCACCGACCCGGCCGCCGTCTCCACCCGGACGGCGTAGGCGGGCGCACCGGAGGCGTGCCGCACCTCGAACGGGATCACCCGCACCGGCCCCAGTTCCCTGGCGTCGCGGTCGGCGTGCTCCAGCACGTGCACGTCGAAGCGGCGGCGCACGCCGGTCGAGCCGGGGAACAGCGTCTCCATCGCCTGGGCGAGCCGGTCGGCGGTGCCGGGCGGGCCGGCCACGGTCAGGTCGCGGGTGCGGCGGCGGAACTGCCCGTCCAGCACCAGGAACGGCAGGCCGCCGAAGTGGTCGCCGTGCAGGTGGGTGACCAGCACCGTGTCGATCTCGTTCGGGTCGATCCGTTGCTGGCGCAGCGCGACCATGCTGGTCGCACCGCAGTCCAGCAGCAGCCGGGGCGTACCGTCGACCGCCACCGCGACGCACGTCTGGAACCGGCCGCCCGAACCGAAGGCGTCGCCGCTGCCCACCACCGTCACCCGCATCGGCCGACCCTAACGCTGTCGACGAACACTCTCCTCCAGAGCCGTTAGCAGTGGTAAGAATGCGGTGTGACCAGCGAAGCGAGTTCTGCCGCCCCTGCTGGCGGTCCGTTCACCGACCTCGAAGCCTACGTCGCCCTGCCCAGGGTGGAGGGACTTCGGCTGTCGCCCGACGGGCGGCGGATCGTCGTCACCGTGGCGAAACCCGACCGGAAGCGCTCCGCCTACCGGACCTGCCTGTGGGAGGTCGATCCGGACGGGCGGCGCCCGGCGCGCCAGCTGACCAACAGCGCCGAGGGCGAGTCCGGCCCGGCGTTCACCCCGGACGGCGACCTGCTGTTCGTGTCGAAACGGCCGCTGCCCGACGGCGATCCGGACGACGCCACCAGCTCGGCCGCCGCGCTGTGGCTGCTGCCCGCCGGTGGCGGTGACGCCCGCCGGGTGGCGAGCATGGCCGGCGGCGTGCAGGGGGTGCGGGTCGCTCGGGAGGCCGGCACCGTGGTGTTCGGGTCGGCGCTGCTGCCCTCCGCCGCCGACACCACCACCGACCAGGATGTCCGCAAGCGGCGGAAGGACTCCAACGTCACCGCGATCCTGCACGAGGAGTACCCGGTCCGGTTCTGGGACCACGACCTCGGACCGGCCCGCAACCGGCTGTTCGTCAGCGCGGACAGCGCCGCACCGCGTGACCTGACCGGACACGTGGGCCGGGCGCTGCGTGACGAGGCGAGCTGGGACGTCACCGCGGACGGCGCCACGATCGTCAGCACCTGGGCGGTCGCCGAGCCGGGCGGCTCGCAGCGCGGCACCGTCGTGGCGATCGACGTCGCGACCGGCCAGCGGCGCACGCTCGCCGACGACCCCGACCACCAGTACGCCTCGCCGACCCTCTCCCCGGACGGCACCCAGGTCGCGGTGTCGGTCACCCGGCGATCCAGCCCGGAGGACCCCGGCGACCAGTGGCTGGCGATCGTGCCGACGGCCGGCGGCGAGATGCGTGCCCTGACGGCGGACTGGGACCGCTGGCCGCACATCGGCGAGTGGACGCCGGACGGCAGCGCCCTCATCGTCACGGCCGACGACCAGGGCCGGGGGCCGCTGTGGCGGGTGGACGCCACCACCGGCGAGGTGACTCGCCTCACGTCCGACCACTACACCTACTCCGACGTGCACGTCTCCCCCGACGGCCGGTGGATCTACGCGCTGCGTACCGCGTGGGACTGCCCTCGCGTGCCGGTGCGGGTGGCCGCGGACGGGTCGTCGCCGGCCGAGGAACTGCTCGGCCCGACCGAGCCGCTGGAGCTGCCGGGCCGGTTGGACGAGGTCACCACGACGGCCGCCGACGGCACGCCGGTGCGGGCCTGGCTGGCCCTGCCGCACGGCGCCGACGCCGACCGCCCCGCCCCGCTGCTGCTGTGGATCCACGGCGGTCCGCTGAGCTCGTGGAACTCGTGGACGTGGCGGTGGAACCCGTGGATCGCGGTCGCGCGGGGCTACGCGGTGCTGCTGCCCGACCCGGCCCTGTCCACCGGCTACGGCATCGAGATGATCCGGCGTGGCTGGGGCAAGTGGGGTGCGGCGCCGTTCACCGACCTGATGGCGATCACCGACGCGACAGTGGCGCGCGCCGACATCGACGGCGACCGCACCGCCGCGATGGGCGGTTCGTTCGGCGGCTACATGGCCAACTGGGTGGCCGGCCACACCGACCGGTTCAACGCGATCGTCACGCACGCCTCCCTGTGGGCGCTGGACCAGTTCAGCGCCACGACGGACGCCTCGTTCCACTGGGTGCGCGAGATGACCGCGGAGATGACCGACCGGAACTCGCCCCACCAGGCCGCCGACGCGATCGTCACGCCGATGCTCGTGATCCACGGCGACCGCGACTACCGGGTGCCGATCGGCGAGGCGCTGCGGCTGTGGTGGGACCTCCAGTCCCGGTCCAAGGCGCCGGACGGTTCGTGCCCGCACAAGTTCCTGTACTTCCCGGACGAGAACCACTGGATCCTGACGCCGAACCACGCGATCGTCTGGTACGAAACGGTGTTCGCGTTCCTGGCGCACCACGTGCTGGGCCGGCCGTGGGAACGGCCGGAGCTGCTGGGCTGACCGGCGTCGACGTCGTCACCATCGGCGAGACGATGGTGATGCTGGTGCCGGCCGAGCCGGTGCCGCTGGCGGACGCGGCCACCCTGGCCGTGCACGCCGGCGGCGCCGAGTCCAACGTGGCCGTCTACCTGGTCGAACTCGGGCACCCCACCCGGTGGGTGAGCCGGCTCGGTGACGACCCGTTCGGCGATCTGGTGCTGCGCCGGCTCGCCGCGGCGGGCGTGGACACCACGGCGGTGGCGCGCGTGCCCGGCGGCCGGACCGGCCTGTACGTCAAGGATCCCGGCGCCGGGCGGACCACGGTGCACTACTACCGCGAGCGGTCACCGGCGGCCGCGCTGGCACCGGACACGCTGGCCGACCCGCTGCTGGCCGAGGGCCGGGTCCTGCACCTGTCCGGCATCACGGCCGCGCTGTCGGCGAGCTCGCGGGAGCTGGTCCGCACGGCCGTGCGGGAGCGACCGGTGCCCGGGCGGCTGGTCAGTTTCGACGTGAACTACCGGCCCGGGCTGTGGCCGGTGGACGAGGCAGGCCCGGTGCTGGCCGAGTTGGCCGACGCCAGCGACCTGGTGTTCGTCGGTCTGGACGAGGCCAGGACGCTGTGGGGCTGTGCGTCGCCGGCCGCCGTCCGCGAACTGCTCCCCCATCCCGCCACGGTGGTGGTGACGGACGGTGCCGTCGGCGCGTCCGCGTTCGGCGCCGGCGGTGCGGTGTTCGTGCCGACGCCGGCCGTGACGGTGGTCGAGCCGGTCGGCGCGGGCGACGCGTTCGCCGCCGGCTATCTGGCGGGCGCGCTGGAGGGCAGGGAGGATGAGGCGCGGCTACGGTTCGGCCACCTGGTCGCCGCCGCCGCGATGAGCGTGCCCAGCGACCATGCCGCGCTGCCGTCCCGGACGTGGCTGCGGCGGCGGATCGACCTGCCGGCGCAGGAGTGGGCGCGGCTGGACCTGTCCGGACAGTGGGGAGCATCGTGACGGACTTCTTCGCGGAGCTGTTCGCCGGCAAGCCGCTGATGGCGATCCTGCGCGGTTTCGATCCGAAAAGGACGGTCGAACTGGCCGAGCAGGCATGGGAGTTGGGTGTCACCGCCGTGGAAGTGCCGGTGGAGACCCCGGAACAGGTCGAGTCGCTGCGGGCCACGGTCGCCGCCGCGGGTGGCCGTCCGGTGGGTGCCGGCACGGTGTGCACGACAGACCAGGTGGACACCGTCCACGCGGCCGGCGCCGCGTTCACCGTCGCACCGGGACACGACCCGGTCGTGGCGGCCCACTCCCGGCGGTCCGGCCTGCCGCACCTGCCCGGAGTCGCGACCCCGACCGAACTCCAGGCCGCGCTGCGCGCCGGCCACACGTGGCTGAAACTGTTCCCGGCCGGCGTCCTCGGCGCCGCGCACATCCGGGCGCTGCGCGGCCCGTTCCCGAACGTGCGGATCGTGGCCACCGGCGGCATCGACGCCGCCAACGCCCGCGACTTCCTGTCCGCGGGCGCCGACGTGGTCGCCGTAGGCTCCGCCCTCGCCGACCCCACCCAACTCCCGGCACTCGCCGCCCTGCTCGGCTAGCGTTTCGGTGGAATGCTCACCGGAGGTCGCGCCGGCGCTGCTTCGGTTCGTAGGGAATGTCCGCGAACCGCAGGCCGACATTTCTAGGCAGGCTGTGATAGAAGGTGAGCAACGAGATCTGCGACATGGCGAACAGCGTGTCGCTAGTCCACCGCCGACCGCCGGCGGCGAGCACGATCGTGTCCGGCACCGCGCGAATGGTGCGCACTCCCCCTGTTCGCCGCTCGACCTCGGTGCGCAACCAGGCGAGCGCTCCCGGCTCGTTCTGCAGCGCGGTAATGGACGCTTCTGCCTGGGAGATCAGGTGGCTGAACGCGGGCGCGCCACTGAGCCACTTCACGTGCACCAGTTCGTTCGCCGGGCCGAGTAGGTCACACAACTCGATCGTCCGGTGCCGTGCCGTCGCCGCGAACTTCCGGTCGAAACACAGCATGTCCGACGTCTCAGCCACCCGCTCGCAGTAGCGATGCTCGTCGTCCTGACCGCCGGATCTCGTCCACAGCGGGAAGGTGAGGTCCGTGGTGTGGGTCAGCAGATAGTCGACCTCCTGCCGGATCTGGTCGACGTACGCCTCCCCGATGCGGATCCACTCGCCGCCGCGCAACACGTAGCGGTTGTCGTCGACCACCGTCTCGAAGGCGATCCACTTGCGAGCGCTGGTGCCGCCGCCCAGTTGTGCCGTCCCCTCCTCGTCCGAGTAGGCGAAAACGTGGCCCCGCCGCAGTGCCGCCATCCGGTCGTCAGCCGGCAGTGGGCGAAGCCGCGTGACCAGGTCATCCAGAGTCAGTGGCTTCGGCAGGTGGAGTTGACCGCCCCGGCCGAGCGACAGGATCCGGAACGACTCGGCGTCGCCGTAGTCGACCGATCCGACCGGCCAGCCCAGGTCCAACTGACCCGTGTCGGCACCACCGATGGCCAGGGACAGCCGGCGCTCCAGTTCCCGCACCAGCCGATGACCCTTGCGCAACCGCCTTGTCTGCGCCATCGCCCGCAGCGCGTTGTCTCCCACCGGGGCGTCCGTCACGCCGGCGATCACGTCGATATCCCGCACCAGGGCGGTGAAGTCGTATGCGAGCGGGATCTTCAACTGATCGCCTGCCTGGATCCCGCGTGTCGTCCGAACTGAGTCGCGGCAACATTCCAGGTCACTGAGATCGGCCGGGCCCTTCACCTGGCTCACCAGCGCGCCATGCTGTCGGATACCGAACTGGCCGACGTAGGCGCCCTGCGGAAAGCTCACCTCAGCGATCCGGGACGACGAGTCCAGGGCATGACTGCGCACCGAGCCCAAGCGGTACTCGTCCAGCCGCGCTATGCCGAACGACAGGCCGAAGCCGTGCTCGACGAAATCGTCCTTGAGCAGCAGGTAGCCGGATCCCCATGCCAACGCGTACACCCACGGTGGGCGCTCGATCAACAACACAGCGAACGGATCCACCTGCGGCAACAGAACCGGTTCGCCGAACAGCGATTCGATGTGCGCCCGCCATTGAGGTGCTGCCGACGTCACGTAACCGTAGCGCAGAAAGCACTGAATCCCGTCCCGCTCGAAACGCCGGTCCTTCACGTCGCTCGCCGCAGCGGGCGTCGTCAGGTAGTGACGGAGATCAGTGGCACCGGTGAGGCGGTAGAGCGTCACCATCCGACTGCTGGACTGGGGCATCGACCTCTCCTCGGCGTACCCGTTGAAACGGTTATACGCCGGAGACGGCAGCGATGCCGGTCGTCCGGAAACTGTCAGATTTCTGTCCATTGCTCAACGGGGCCCAGGCCGCTGTCCGTCGAGACCATCGCGCCGACGATCCTCGGCTAGCGTTTCGGTGGGAACGCAGCCGTCACCTGGTCGGCCAGTGTGGTGAAGGCCGGGTGGGAGGCTCTGGTCACCGTGTCGTCGAACGGGAGGGTGGCCAGGCGGGCGACGCCGGCGTGCCAGATGGAGCGTTGGGCGTCGGCTTCGGCGAACAGCGGGAATTCCGTTCCGCAGTGCGGACATTCCGTCGTCGTCATGTTCTCCACGCCGCCGAGCAGCGGGATTTCCCTGAGTCGCAGGAAGTCCAGCAGCTTCAGGGTGTCCAGGTGGGCCAGGTTCTGCGGGGTCACCACCACGATGGCCGCGTCGATCGGGACCGTGGTGGCCACGGACTGGGAGACGTCACCGGTTCCTGGCGGCAGGTCCACCAGGAGATAGTCCAGTTCGCCCCAGTCCACCCCGGTCCACAGCCGTTGCACGAACAGGGCGGCCAGCGGTCCGCTCGCGGCGAAGGACTGGTTCTCGGCCAGCAGGAACTGGATGGACATCACCCGCAGCCCGTCCAGTTCCAGCGGTTCGATCCGCTTCGCCGTGTCCGGCGCCCGCCACACGTTGATGTGCTTGGCCCGCACCGTCCTGGTGACGCCGAGCAGCAGCGGGATGTCCGGACCGTAGAGGTCGGCGTCCAGCACGCCGACCCGGTGGCCGGCCGCGCACAGCGCCCGCGCCAGTCCCACGACCACCGACGTCTTGCCGACGCCGCCCTTGCCGCTGGCGACCGCGATCACGCGGGGTGCACCCATGCCGGTCAGTGCGCCCGGAACCACTCCAGCACCTGCTCGGCGTGCCCGTCCGGCGGGAACACCGGGTAGAAGACGTGTTCTATCACGCCGTCCTTGACGATCATGGTGAGCCGCTTGTACAGCGTCATGCCGTCCACGCCGAACGTGGGCAGGTTCAGCGCATCGGCCAGCCGCAGTTCCGGGTCGGCGAGCATCTGGAACGGCAGCCGCAGGCGCTGCACCGCCTCCCGCTGGTAGTCGGTGTCCTGACTGGACAGTCCGTACACGCCGGCCGCTCCGGCGTCGACCAGTTCGGCGTGGTGGTCGCGGAAGCCGCACGCCTCCGGCGTGCAGCCACGGGCTCCCGGAATGGCGTCCCAGCCGTCGGGCAGCGCGGTGTCCGGCCGGCCGGTGCGCGGGTAGACGTAGAGCACCGTGCGGCCGGTGCCCAACCTGTCGAGCCGGACCGGCTCACCGGACGTGCCGGTGAGTTCCAGCGCGGGCAGCGCCGTGCCGGGCAGGTGGTCGGCGGCGCCGTCGTCCACCGGGACGGGCAGGTCCGCCGGCACGCTCGACAGGTCCATCAGGTCGTCTCCTTCACCGTGATCGCCGGCGGCCGGGCGAAACCGCCCACCGCCTGTTCGTAGGTGTGCGCCACCCGGAGCACGGTGGCGTCGGCGAACCGCCTGCCGATCAGCATCAGGCCGGCGGGCAGGCCGTCGACCAGGCCGGCCGGGACCGAGCACGCCGGGTGGCCGGACACGTCGAACGGCGCCGTGTTGCCGATCATGGTCAGCGCGGTGTCCAGGTAGTCGGCCAGCGAGACGTCGGCCGGCGGCAGCTTGCGCGCCGTATACGGGAGGGTGGGCATCGCGAGGACGTCGAACTCGTCCAGCGCGGCGTCGTAGGCGGCGCGCACCTCGCGGGCGAGCTGGCGGGCCATGCCGTAGTACCGGCCGCCGCCCACCTCGAACGTGTACCGGCCGGACAGCCCGACGAGCTGAACCGTCTTGGACAGCTCGGCGCCGCGGGCCTTGCGCTGCCGGGCGTAGTGGGCGATCAGGTCGGGGTCGTAGAAGTCGTCGACGTTCATGCCGAAGGCGTTGCCGTCGATCATCTGGTACGACGCGCCCTCGGTGGCGATCACGTTCCACACGTGCATCGCGTCGATGTGCCACGGGATCGACACGTCCGCCGCGGTGAGCCCGGCCGACCGCAACACGTCGATCGCGGACCGCACCGCGTCGTCCACACCCGGCTCGGACACCGCGGTGCCGAATCCCTCGCCCACCACGCCGACCCGCATACCGGCCGCCGACCGAGTCAGCGCGGCCACGTAGTCGACGGGCTCGATCGCGTCCGGCTGGCGCGGGTCCAGGCCGTCCACGCCGGCCAGGACGGTGAGCATCGCGGCGGCGTCGGCCACGGTCCGGGTGATCGGGCCGAGGTGGTCGATGGTCCGCTCGATGGGGAACGCGCCGGTGTAGGGCACCAGGCCGTGCGTGGGCTTGTGCCCGACCACGCCGCAGAACGCGCTCGGAATCCGGATCGACCCGCCCTGGTCACCGCCCAGCGCCAGGTCGACCCCGCCGCTGGCGACGAGCGCGCCGCTGCCGCTGGACGACCCGCCCGCGTTCCGCGTCGGGTCCCACGGGTTGCGCACCGGCCCCGGCTGGGAGGTGAAGCTGCCGCCGGAGAAGCACAGGTCCTCGCACACCGACTTCCCGGCGACGGTCGCACCGGCCGCCAGCAGCCGCCGCACCACCACGGCGTCCCTGCGGGGCACGAAGCCCTCGACCGTG
>DATEPR010000272.1:0-4197 GCA_035273045.1 Pseudonocardiaceae bacterium
AGGGGCACGGCGCCGTGGGTGCCGCGTTCGCCGCGATCGGCCGATTCTCGGTCCGGTTCCGTTGGTTGGTGGTGATTGTCTGGCTCGCCGGCACCGCGGCCGCGGCGATCAGCCTGCCGTCGCTGGCCAGCGTGACCGACAGCGACAACACCGACTTCCTGCCCGCCAGCGCACCCAGCGCACACGCGCAGCAACTCTCCGCGGTCTTCGGGCAGGCCAACGTCCAACCCGTCACGGTGATCGCCGCCACAACCCACGGCCCGCTTACCGGGGCTGACCAGCAGGCGCTCACCGGCCTGCGGACCGACCTGGCGAAGGTGTCCGGGGTGCGGCAGGTCCGGGACGGCGGGATCTCCTCCGACCAGTCGGCCCTGCAGTACCAGGCGCTGATCAGCTTGGGCGGCAACGGATTCGACGGCCCGAAGACGACCGTGGACGGGCTGCGCACGGCCATCCGCGACGCCCACCTGCCGCCCGGCCTGCAGGTCCACCTCGCCGGTCAGATCGCGGCCCAGGTGGACAACCAGGCCGCCAACGGCAACACCGGCAACAAACTGGAATATCTGTCCACCGCGCTGATCCTGGTGCTGCTGTTCCTGATCTTCCGGTCCGTGCTGGCCCCGATCGTCACCGTCATCCCGGCGTTCCTGGTGGTCGCACTCGCCGGACCGCTCGTCGGCGCCGCGGGCAAGGCGGGCCTGCAGGTCTCGCCGCTGGCCCAGTTCCTGCTGATCGTGCTCGTCCTGGGCGCCGGCACCGACTACGGCCTGTTCCTGATCTTCCGGGTGCGCGAGGAGATGGGCAAGGGACTGGCGCACCGCGACGCCGTGGTGCGCGCCGTGGCCAGGGTCGGCGAGTCGGTGACGTTCTCCGCGGGCACCGTCATCGCGGCACTGATCTCGTTGCTGGCGGCCAGTTTCGGCTTGTACGCCGACCTCGGCGTGCCGCTGGCCATCGGCATCGGCGTGATGCTCGTCGCCGCGCTGACGCTGTTGCCCGCCTTGCTCGGGATCTTCGGCCGCGCCGTGTTCTGGCCGGTGAAGGTGCGCTCCGGCGCGGGCCGCAACGGCGTGTGGGGCCGGGTGTCCGGGCGCATCGTGCAGCGGCCGGTCGTCACGCTCGTCGCGGGCGTCGTGCTGTTCGGCGGGCTGGCGTTCGCGTCGCTGGGCTACCACGCGTCCGGGTTCGGCGGCTCGGTGAGCGCGCCGTCGGGCAGCGACTCGGCGGCCGGCACCGCGTTGCAGAACAAGCACTTCCCGCAACTGGCGAAGTCGCCCACCAGCGTGCTGTTCCGGTTGCCCAACGCCGCCTGGGACGACCCGAGCGCGCTGGCCACCGCGCAGCGCCGCCTGGCCGCCGCAGGCCCGTTCACGGCCGTGACGGGGCCGCTGAACCCCAATGGCGCGCCGCTGCCCGCCGGCGTCTACACCAGCCTGCACGACCAGCTGGGCCCACCGCAGGCACTGCCGCCGGTGCCACCCGCGTCGGTGCACGTGCCCGCGCTGGAGTACCAGCTGTACCGGGCGACCGCGCAGTACGTGAGCCGGGACGGGCACACCGTGCAGTACCTGGTCGGCCTGACCGCCGGTGACCCGAGTTCCACCCAGGCGATGAACCAGGTGCCCGCGATGCGCGCGGCCGTGACGTCGGTGGCGCACCGGATCGGCGCGACCGACTCCGGCCTGCTCGGCGAGGCGCCCGGCATCTACGACATCAGCGCGATCTCCAACAGCGACCTGGGCACGGTGATCCCGATCGCCATCGCGATCATCGGCCTGCTGCTCGGCCTGGTCATGCGCAGCGTGATCGCGCCGCTGTACCTGATCGCGTCCGTCGGCCTGTCCTACCTGGCGGCGTTGGGGTTGTCCGTGCTGATCTTCATCAAGATCGGCGGCACCGGCGGGTTGACGTTCTTCATGCCGTTCCTGATGTTCATCTTCCTGCTGGCGCTGGGCGAGGACTACAACATCCTGGTGATGAGCCGGATTCGTGAGGAGGCGCGACGACTTCCGCTGCGCCAGGCCATCACGAAGGCGCTGTCCACGACCGGCACCACGGTCACGTCGGCCGGTTTGATCCTGGCCGGCACGTTCGCCGTGTTCGCGGTCGCGGGCGGCAGCCTCGGCGACGAGGTCCGCGACATCGGCACCGGCCTGGCGGTCGGCATCCTGATGGACACGTTCCTGGTGCGCACCTTGCTGGTGCCGTCCACCGCCGTCCTGTTGGGACGGTGGAACTGGTGGCCGTCCCGCCTGTCCCGCCGCGGCGCCACACCGGGCCCGGAGTCGCCCGCCGAGCCGGTCTCGGTCCGCACGGGCGGCAAGTAGGTTCAGCCGCGCAGCGCCGCCAGCCGCGGTTGCCGGCCGGCGGGGGAGTCGAGGCCGAAGCCACGGACGTCGCCGAGCTGGTCGATCACGAACGCCTGCGTCCTGGCGATCGCGGCGCGCAGCTCGTCGGTCTCCGGCACGAACGCCTGGTACACGATCTCGCCGGCGTCCGGGTCGAACTCCCACAGCCCGACGATCCGGCCCCGGTCCACGATCACCTGGCCGGGCGGATCGGCCTCGTCGCCCAGCGTGCGGCCGGGTTTGCCGCCGGGCGTCGGGCGTGCGGCGTCCGCGGTGTCCAGCAGCCGGGCCAGGTCCCGGTGCAGCAGGTGGATGCCGTCGATGCCGGCGACCAGCGCGTAGTGCGGCTCGGTGGGCCTGGTGAACGACTCGAACTCGGCGCGCAGCCCGGCGGGCAACAGCAGGATGCCCAGCGCCAGCGGGAAGCCTATCGAGGTGCGATCGACCGCCAACTGCGTCGAGGTGCGGCGCACGCTGGACCAGGTGCGCGACTCGAAGAACCCGGACGGCCCGGTGCTGCGGGTGGACGTGCGGGCACTGGTGCGGGCCTTGCGCGTGTAATCTTCAGACCTTCGCCCTGCGCACCGGCGGCGACAAGCCGGATTCGTTGACAGCTCAGGCGTTCGCCCGGCCAATGGGGTCATGGCCAGGATTCCGTTGCGCAACAGGGGTCGGTTGTTCGGCATCGCCACGATCGCCGTGGCCGGGTTGCTGCTGGGTCAGTTGCCCGCCGCCGCGCTGGACGTGACCGGCACGCCGACGCCGGTCACCGGGAACGCCACCTGGTTCACCGGTCTCGGCTCGCCCTACGGCGGTTGCGGGCTGCCGCAGGCCGACCTGGACAGCCAGGACTTCGTGGCGCTCAACGTGTTCAACACGCCCGGAAACTACGGCGCGCTGCCCCGGCCGGTGCCGCCGGCCATGGCCGACGAGCTCGGCATGTTCGACAACGGGCTCAACTGCGGCCGCTACGTCCAGGTCACCATCGGCGACAACTGCACCGGCATCAACGACGGCGCGCCGAACGAACCGTTCTGCCGCAACGGCGCGTTCGTCGGCGACGCCTACAACGGCGCCACGCTGACCATGGTGGTCGCGGACAGCTGCGCCGACGGGAACGCGTGGTGCCGGGACGACCCGTTCCACCTCGACCTGCACCAGGACTCGCTGAACCGGTTCCAGCTGAACGGCGTCCCGGTCGGCGACCTGTTCCCCGCGCACTGGAACAACCGGCACATCTCGTGGCAGTTCGTCCCGGCGCCGAACTACACCGGCGACATCAAGATCGGCTTCCTGCAGGGCGCGCAGACCTGGTGGGGCGCGACCGCGATCTCCCATCTGCCCAACGGGATCCACGGCGTGCAGTACTTCGCCGCGGGCGCGTGGCACGACGCCACGATGGACGGCGACATGGGCGAGGCGTACGTGCTCGCGCCGACCACGGCGGGCGGCACGCAGTTCCAGATCCGGGTGGTGTCGGCCGACGACACGCTGCTCAACGACGGCCGCGTCTACACGTTCTCGCTGCCCGCGTCCTGCGCCGGCCAGTGCGCTGCGGCCTACACGCAGGTCGACTACACCACCAGCGACGGCACGGCCACCCCGCCGCCGACCACGCCGCCACCGGCGGCCGGCACGTGTGCCGCGACCGAGTCGATCACGAACAGCTGGCTGGGCGGCTTCCAGGCCGACGTCACCGTCACCAACACCGGCACCGTGCCGCTCACCGGCTGGACCGTGACCGGCACGTTGCCGGCCGGCCAGACGGTGGCCGACTCGTGGAACGCCGTGGTCACCACGTCCGGGCAGCAGCTGTCCGCGGCGAACGCGGCGTTCGACGGCGCGGTCC
>DATEPR010000273.1:0-8607 GCA_035273045.1 Pseudonocardiaceae bacterium
CTGCTCAGCCTCGCGCTCGCCGACCGCGACCCGCACCAGTACCCGGACCCCGCGACGGCCGACTTCGACCGGCCGGACCGGACGAGTCACCTGGCCTTCGGCTCCGGAGCGCACCGCTGCGTCGGCGCCCGCATCGCCACCCAGGCACTCACCGTGGCACTGCGCGAGTGGCATGCCGCGATCCAGGACTACACCGTCGCCGCCGGCGCGCGGCCGCACACCGCGGGCGGTGCCGTGTGGTCGCTGGAGACGTTGCCACTGACCTGGACACCGCGCGACGTGCCCGTACCACGACATGATCTCAGGCAGGTTCAGTCACAAGGAGGCCCGTTGTGAGGCTCCCGAAAGCATCGGGCCGCAGGAGCATCCGGGCGCGGATGCTCGCCATCGTGCTCATCCCCAGCGCCGCGCTGCTCATCATCGGCGTGGGTGGCGCGGGCTACCTGGTCCGGCAGGGATACGACGCGCAGTCCTGGGCGACCACGACCGGTGAGTCGTCCGTCATCGACGTCGGCACCGTGTTCACCCAACAACTGGGCGAGGAACGCCGGCTGAGCCTGTTGCGGCTGGGTGACGCCTCCGTCGCCAACCAACTCCGCAACCAGCGCAACCAGGTGAACGCCTCGCTGCTCAAACTCCAGACGCTCGGCTCCAGCCTGGTCAAGTCGAACCCGGGCGCCCTCAAGCAGGCCAACGCCGTCCTGGTGAAGCTCCTGAGCCAGTTGCAGCCACTCCGGCAGGCGATCGACACGGGCAAAACGAGCCTGCAGGCCGTCTACACCTACTACAACCAGCTCATCCAGATCATCTCGTTGAGCCTGCAGGGAATCGCGAAGACGGCGCCGGATCCGGTCACCGCGGTGGAGGAGACGGCGGCGACCGACCTGTTCAACGTGGCGGACGCGATGGCCCGGAGCAACGCGCTGGCCGAGGGCGGAGTCACCGGCGGCACGCTGAACGCCCAGAACTACCAGGAGTTCTCCCACCAGGTCGGCTACTACCACACCGAGCTGACCTCGTTGATCCCCACGCTGAACCCGGCGGAGCAGGGCAGGTACGCCAAGCTCGTCGCCAGCCCGGACTGGCGCGCGCTGAACACCATGGAGACCTTCGTGCTGCTGCGCGGGCCGCAGCCGTCCCCGACCGGCGCACGCGGTGGCCCGTTGCCGATGACCGTGCAGGACTGGCAGAACACGGCGTCCGCGGTGCACAACCAGTTGCTGGACCTCTACGCGGCCCAGCACCAGTACGCGTCCGGGTTCGCCAAGAACGCCGGTCACCGGACCTTCGTCAACTCGCTGATCGGCGGCGGACTCATCCTGCTGCTCACGATCATCGCCGCGTTCGTCGCCGCCCGGCTGTCCAACCGGCTGGTCAACCGCCTCAAGAAGCTGCGCGAGCAGACCCTGGACCTGGCCGACACCCGGCTGCCCCAGACGGTCGTGCGGCTGCGCGGCGGCGAGCCGATCGACATCGAGAGCGAGGTGCCCCCGCTGCGGTTCGGGGACGACGAGATCGGCCAGGTCGCCGACGCCTTCAACAAGGCGCAGCACACCGCGGTCGCGGCCGCCGCGCAGGAGGCCAGGACCCGCGAAGGCGTCAACGCCGTGTTCCTCAACATCGCCCACCGCAGCCAGGTGGTCGTGCACCGCCAGCTGGAGGTGCTGGACCGCGCCGAACGCAAGCAGGAGGACCCGGACGAGCTGGAGCTGCTGTTCCAGCTCGACCACCTGGCGACCCGGGCGCGGCGCAACGCCGAGAACCTGATCATCCTCGGTGGCGAGCGGCCGGGACGGAAGTGGCGCAATCCGGTGCCGCTGGTGGAGATCGTGCGCAGCGCGGTCGGCGAGACGGAGCAGTACAAGCGGGTCAACACCGGACGGCTGCCGGACGTGTCCGTCGCCGGGTCCGTGGTGGCCGACCTCGTGCACCTGCTGGCCGAACTGATCGACAACGCGACCTCGTTCTCCCCGCAGGACTCCCGGGTCGAGGTCCGCGGCAACATGGTCGGCAAGGGTGTCGTGGTCGAGGTGGAGGACCAGGGTCTCGGCCTGGCCGAGAAGGACCGCGAACTGATCAACGGCCTGCTGCACGAGCCGCCCGACTTCGGGGTGATGGCGCTGAGCAAGGACTCGCGGCTCGGCCTGTTCGTGGTGTCCCAGTTGGCGGCGCGGCACGGCATCACCGTGACGTTGGTGGAGTCGGTGTACGGCGGCATACGGGCTATCGTGCTGATCCGCGCGTCGCTGCTCGCGCGGGAGTCGCCCGGCGACACACTGGAGAACGGTGCCGGCGATCCGGCCGCCACGGCGGAACTCCCCCGGCAGCGGCCCAAGCCGAGCCGGCCACGGACCGCGGACCAGGTCCAGGCGACCGGGCCGGTGCACAAGAACGGTGAGCTGACCATTCGCTGGCCGGCCAACGACTACGGGAACGACCAGCCGCCCATGAACGGCAATGGCAACGGAAACGGTGACGGCGTGACGCCGAAGGGGCTCCAACCGCAGACGGGCCGGCACGGCCGGCAACCGGACGGCACGGTGCCGCCACTGCCCCGGCGCAGGCGGCAGGCGAACCTCGCACCCCAACTGGTGGGCGACGTCGGCCCGGACCCTGGGGGCAACGCGCAGTCGGACGTGGACTCGGTCCGGCTGGCCGAACAGGCGCGGGACACGATGGCCGCGTTCCAGCACGGCACCCGGCAGGCTCGGGACGGCCGGTGACAATCAGCGATTTCAACGAGTGGGGTAGGCATGGATCGACCGGACGTGAGTGAGCTGAACTGGTTGCTCGACGATCTCGTGGCGCGGGTGACCGGAGCCGAACGCGCGGTGGTGTTGTCGTCGGACGGACTGGTCGTCGGCCGGTCCAGCGGTCTGTCCAGGGAGGACAGTGAACATCTCGCCGCGATGGCGTCCGCGTTCCAGAGCCTGGCCAGGGGTGTGGGCCGGCATTTCGGCAGGGGCGGGGTCCGGCAGACCGTCGTCGAACTCGAACGGGCCTACTTCGTCGTCACGGCGGCCGGCTCGGGCACGTGTCTTGCCCTGCTCGCCGCGGAGAACGCAGACATGGGAATGATCGCGTATGAGATGACCCTGATGGTCAAGCAGGTCGGCACCCACCTCGTGGCGGCACCCCGTAATCCGAACGGCGTGCCGGGTACACCGCACCCGTAATGAGTGACCGTCGGGAGTCCTGGTACGACGACAAGGCCGGCCCCATGGTCCGGCCCTATACGGTCACTCGCGGTCGTACCCGGTCGAACCGGCCAGACCTGGACATGATCACGTTGGTGGTCGCCATTCACCCCGACAACGGCGCGCTGGATCGCGAGTACGCCGAGATCCTGCGACTGTGCCAGCGCCCGCTGTCGGTCGCCGAGATCAGCGCGCAAATGGACATGGCGCTCGCCGTCGTGAAGATTCTGATCGGCGACCTGATCGAGCAGGGCTACCTCCTTTTCCGTGCTCCGCCGACTGCTGTGGATAATCCGGACTTGGACATACTTCAGGCGGTACTTGATGGCATCCGTAGGCTTTGACACCTCCGACCAGCCGGCCTTCGGCACTTCAGCGGTGAAGCTGCTGATCGCCGGCGGCTTCGGCGTCGGCAAGACCACCTTGGTCGGCTCGGTCAGCGAGATCGCGCCGCTGCGCACCGAAGAGGTCATCAGCGAGATCAGCGACAACGTCGACGATCTCGCGGGCGTCGAGGGCAAGACGACCACCACCGTGGCCCTGGACTTCGGACGCATCACCATCAACCCGTCGCTGATCTGCTACCTGTTCGGCACGCCCGGGCAGCACCGGTTCTGGTTCATGTGGGACGAACTCGCCCAGGGCGCGCTCGGCGCGGTGGTGCTCGCCGACACCCGCCGGCTGGACGCGTGCTTTCCCTCGGTGGACTTCTTCGAACGCCGCCAGGTCCCGTTCGTGTTGGCCGTCAACTGTTTCAACGGCATCCAGCCCTACACCGTGGACCAGGTCCGCGACGCGATGGACCTCGATTCGTACGTGCCCACCCTGCTGTGCGACGTACGCCAGCGCGAGTCCAGCAAACAGGTCCTGATCACCTTGCTGGAACATCTCATCTCGCTGCGGAACCTGGCACGGAGCTGATCGCCTTCCCGGAGTCAGGCATGCAGGGTGGGCCGGTAGACGAGCTCCTGGGTGCGGCCGTCGAGCGTTCGGGTCTCGATCAGTTCCAGGTCGAAGTCGGCGGCACCCTGGAAGATCGGGTCCACGCCGGTCCGACCGGTGATCACGGGGAAGATCGTCACCTGGACGCGGTCGACCAGACCGGCGGCCATCAGCGCGCGGTTCATCGACAGGCTGCCGTGCGAGCGCAACGGCACGTCGGACTCCTCCTTGAGCCGGGCGACGACGTCGACGGCGTCGCCGCTGGCGACGGTCGCGTCCGGCCAGTCGAGCGGTCCGGTCAGGGTGTTCGACACCACGATCGCCGGCATGTTCCTCATCCGGGTGACCCATGGGTCACGCACCTCGGACTCCTCGGTGCTGGCGGCCAGCATCGACGCGAATCCCCGGTAGGTGTTGGCGCCGAAGACCATCCGCTGCTCGTCGCCGTACAGGGCGAGACGGTGTTCGAGCAGCTCAGGGCCCTGCTTGCCCCAGTAGCCGGTCCAGTCGCCGCCGGCGGCGCCGAAGCCGTCGAGGCTGGAGAAGACGTCGAAGGTGTAGGTCGCGGTCATGATGCCCTCCTCGGGTGCTGTTGATCCGGCCCTTGCCGGTCTCTCACCCTTGGCTACGAACTGGCTCGACGCCATTCGACAGCACCGCGGAAAATCCGCACCAGAAGGTTCGGGACATTCGTCCGGGCGTCGGTTGACACCACTTCGGCGGCCGGGAAGCCTCGGGGGACATGGCCGTCCTGACGATGGTGATGATGTTGATCGGGTCCTTGCTGGCCGCGCCGGCGACCACGGTCACCCCGGATGCCAGCGTGACCGTCTACATCAGACAACCCAGGGCGCGGGAAGCGGCCGGCTACGCGGCGGCGGTGTCGGATCCCCGCTCCCCGCTGTACCGGCACTTCCTCACCCCCGCCCAGTACCGCGCCCGGTTCGCGCCCACCGACGCCACCGTCGGCGCCGTCGAGGACTACCTGCGCGGCGCCGGGCTGGTCGTCCAGGACGTGCCGGCCAATCACCTCTACGTCCGGGCGCGCGGCACCCTGGCCCAGGTACGACAGGCCGAACACGCGGTGCCGGCGGCGGTGACACCGCTGGTCGCGGGCATTTCGCGGCCCGACACCGCGATGCCGGTGCTGCCCAACGCCACACCGGTGACGTGCTCGTCCTACTCCTTCCAGCACTTCGCCGCCCTGCCACCGGCCTACGGCCGCACCGAGTTCCCCACCCAGGGCTGCGGCTACACCCCACAGCAGCTGCACGACGCCTACGACACGGCCGGCCTGCTCTCGCGCGGCATCGACGGGCGCGGCGTCCGGCTGGCGGTGCTGCTGTTCTATCCGGTCCCCACGGTCGTCGCCGACATCGACCGGTTCGACACCGGCCACGGCGTGCCGCCGCTGGCTCCCGGGCAGTTGACCGAGGTACTGCCGGCCAGCTTCGTGGAGCCGCCACCGGCGGCCTGCCCACTGGCCACCAGCCAACAGGAGGCCGAAGGCGATCTGGAAACCGCGCACGACATGGCACCCGGCGCGCAGCTGCGCTACGTCGCGGCGGCCAGTTGCGACCCGCAGGACATCCTCGCCGCCACCAACCAGATCGTGGACCAGCACCTGGCCGACATCGTCACCAACTCCTACACCCTGGCCTTCGCCAGCGTCCCGGCCGCGGTGCGGCAGGCCGCTCACCAGGCGTTCGTGCAGGCGGCCATCGAGGGCATCGGCCTGTTCTACGGCAGCGGTGACCTCGGCGACGTGAGCCCGGTTTTGGGTAGCCCGCAGACCACGTGGCCGGAGTCCGACCCGTTCGTCACCTCCGTCGGCGGAACCAGCCTGTTCGTCGGTCCGGACAATCGACGGGAGGGCGAGGTCGGCTGGGCCATGACGCTGGATCCGGTCACCGACACCGGCTACCAGTCGCCGGTGCCCGGCACCTTCTTCCTGGGTTCCGGCGGCGGGATCACCCAGTTCCCGCAACCGGGCTACCAGCGCGGCGTGGTGCCGCCGACACTGGCGGGGAAGACCAGCCCGCGCCGCGTCGTTCCGGACATCGCCGCTGACGCCGACCTGGCCACCCCGATCCTGGTCGGGCTCACCGTCAACGGCTCCTTCGTCGAGGCCGGCGGCGGTGGCACCAGCCTGTCCTCCCCCATGTTCGCCGGGATCGAGGCACTCGCCGACCAGGCGGCCGGCGGTCCGCACGGCTTCGTCAACCCGCTGCTGTACCGACTGCGCGGCACCGGCGCCCTGCACGACGTCACCAACGTCCCCGGACCGCTGGCCATGGCCTTCACGCGGAGCGGCACCACCAACCTGGACACCCTCCAGACCGACACCTCGCTGACCGCCACACCCGGCTACGACGACCAGACCGGCCTGGGCAGCCCCGACGGCGCGGCCTACGTGAGGGCCCTGGCGACCCACCGCTGACAACTCATTCGGAATGACCGGCGTGCCTGCCGGTGCCGTGGCCATCAGCACCGGTGGACACCGGTCAACGGGCACCGTCCAGTCTGGCGCGCTGCTCGGTCGTCAGCTCCAGGTCCGCCGCGGCCAGGTTCTCGTCGAGTTGCGCCACCGAGGAGGCACCGATCAGCGGAATCACCGGGATGTCCGCGCCGATCAGCCAGGCCAGCACCACCTGGTTGACGGTGGCGCCGGTGTCCTTGGCCACCTGGCGCAGTGCCGCCAGCCGCGCGGGTGTGCCCGGGTGGTCGTACTCGGGTTCCAGCCGGCCCGGGTTGACGTAGCCGCCCTTCAGCAGTGGCGAGTAGGCGACCATGGCCAGTCCCGGTTCGGCCCGCAGGTAGCTGAGCAGGTCGCCGCCGAGCACGCCGTTCTGGCCGTCCGGGGAGAGCAGGCCGGGCAGGTCGGTGCGCGGCCGCAGGTAGCTGTGCTGGTACTGCAGCACCTCGTAGCCGGGCAGGCCGGCCGCCGCGGCCAGGCCGCGGGCCCGTTCCACCCGCCACGCCCAGTGGTTGCTGACCCCCAGCAGGCCCACGCTGCCCTCGGCCACCAGCGCGCCGAACGCCGCCACGGTCTCGCCCAGCGGCACCGCCGGATCCTCGATGTGCGCGTACAGCAGGTCCAGCCGGGACACGCCGAGCCGTTGCCGGCTGCGTTCGGCCGACTCGCGGATCACCCGGGCGGACAGTCCTTCGGCGTTGTCGACGAAACCGGTGCCCGGCGCCCGCGGCCGGGCACCGACCTTGGTGGCGATCACCACCTCGTCGCCCACACCGCGGCTGCGCCGCCAGCGGCCCAGCAGTGCCTCGCTCTCCCCGCCCTGGCTGCCGACCCAGAACGCGTAGTTGTCGGCGGTGTCGATGAACGTGCCACCGGACTGCACGTACCGGTCCAGGATCGCGAACGAGGTCGCCTCGTCGACGGCCGTACCGAAGTGCATCGTGCCCAGACTGAGCACGCTGACCTCGCGGCGAGTCGCCGAGTCCGTCCCGATCGTGCGGTACTTCATCGCAGGCATCCCCTCGGGCCGTCCGTGCGGGCGCTGAGAGTGAGTCTGGATGCTCGACCGCGCTCCAGGTCAACCGTGACCGGGCACAGCGCTGGTCGTTCAGGCTGGGCGGCGGCGCAGCAGCCAGAAGGCGGCGCCGAGGAGCAGCAGCGCCAGCACGGTGAGCCAGCCGAACTCCATCCACTGGAAGGTCCAGAAGCGACTGTCCGGTTGGTAACTGGTGACCTGCGCGTAGCCGTGCTGGATGAGGTACCGCACGGGGTCGACCGCGCCGCCGCCGGCCTGCACGGTGGGCTTGGCTGATCCCGTGTCCCGGAAACCGATGGCCTGCAGGACCGTGTTGATCTGGGCATCGCTGACGCGCACGCCGCCCTTGGTCCACCACTGGCCGAGCGGGAGATCCCTGCCGGACAGTTGCAGGCTGGTCGTGGTCACCGGGGCCAGGTAGTTCGGTCGCAGTACGTCGGCGGTCAGGAAGGCCAGACCGAACCAGGCGGCCAACGCCGTCGCCAGTGCCGGCACGATGCGGCGGCACAGCAGGCCGGCGAGGACGCCGAGCGCGAACCCGGCCAGTGCCCAACCGGCGGCGGCGAGCCCGGTGGCGGGGAAGTCGGTGGCGCGCAGGCGCGGCCTGATGCCGGCCTGGACGAGCGGCAGGTTGTGCCAGCCGACCAGGACGCCGAAGGCGCCCATGACCACGGCGGCGCCGATCGCGCCGGGGACGAGCGCGGCGACAGCCCAGCGAATCCGGCCGACGCCTTGGGTCCAGGCGTACCGGAAGGTGCCGGTTTCCAGCTCGCGGGCGAGCACCGGCGCCCCGGCGAAGACGCCCACGATCCCGGGCAGGAACAGCAGGACCACACCGACCAGACCGGGCTGGCCATAGCTGTCGCGGAAGTTCTGCCAGGCGAACTCGCAGGACGCCGAACTGGCCGGCGTGCAGGCGAGGTACGTCGCGTACGCCGACCGCATGTGTTCGCCGT
>DATEPR010000274.1:0-3067 GCA_035273045.1 Pseudonocardiaceae bacterium
CCTGCGCGAGCAGCGCGCCGAGCAGGTGCTCCGGGCCGACGTCCGGGTTACCGGCGACCGTCGCCGCCTGGATGGCGGCCGAGATCGCCTGCTGTGTCTTCGTCGTCGGGTTGAAAGTGTCCATCCCTCACCTCGTCCAAGGACCCGTGTCGCGGCCGGCGGGCGGTTGTCGGACTCCAGCTTCCCGCGACCGGCGTTCGTCTTGAACAACGACAGAAAAGTTGAGTCTGTTCCGCTCAAGTCAGGATTCGTTCGATGGAGCGGAGAGCCGCCGGTTGTCCACAGGTCTTGGCGGGTTGTCCCCAGACTGTGCACAACGGTTGTGCATGGTTGAGGCGTGATCAACTTGGCGCTCGACGAGCGGATTCGCTCGTTGGTGGCAGGAAGTGTGCGCTGAGCGTGACCGGATATCACTCGAAGGTGCGATCAAGTCCCATGTCCCGCCATTGCCGAGTTAGTGTCAACCGGTCGGGGGACAGGCAGATCGTCGCTGGGGAGTCTTGCCGACGCCCCTCGTCAAGGTGGAGACTCGCCCCGACCATGACAGCCAACGCCGTAGTCAGCCCTGTGCCCGCGCAGCCGCCCAGACGTCCGCCCGAGTCCGGTGCCACCACGATGGTGCGCCTGATCAGGGAGAGCTGGGCGCGCATCGAGGCGTGCCACGACGAGATCGCGCAGTTCTTCTTCGGGATGCTCTTCACGCTGAACCCGGCGGCCCGCGAGCTGTTCCCGATCAACATGGAAGTGCAGCGCACCCGGGTGATGCGGGCTGTCGTGCATCTGGTCCAGATGATCGACCGGCCGGACGAGCTGCTGCCCTACCTGCGCCAGCTCGGCCGCGACCACCGCAAGTTCGGCGTGATCAGCAGCCAGTACGAGTCCGTCGGCACGGCGCTGCTCGCCGCGATCAAGAAGCACAGCGGCACCGCGTGGACGCCGGCCGTGGAACGGGCCTGGGCCGAGGCGTACACGGTGATGGCGCGGACCATGCTGGAGGCCGCGGCAGCCGACGAGGGTCCGGCGTTCTGGCCGGCCCAGGTGATCGAGCACGAACGGATCGGCTGGGACCTGGCCCGGGTACGGGTCCAGCCGGACTACCCGGTGCCGTTCGAGGCCGGCCAGTACATGGGCGTGGAGACTCCGCAGCGGCCCCGCCTGTGGCGTTACCTCACCCCGGCGAACGCGCCGCGCGAGGACGGCGTTCTCGAGTTCCACGTGCGCGGCGTGCCCGGCGGCTGGGTCAGCCGGGCCATCGTGGCGCACGGCCAGGTCGGCGACATGTGGCGGATCGGCTCGCCGCTGGGCCGGCTGTCCGTGGACCGGGAGTCCGGCCGCGACGTGCTGATGGTGGCCGGCGGCACCGGCATCGCCACGATGCTGTCCCTGCTGGACGACCTGCGGCAGCACGTCGACAACCCGAGGGTGCACCTGTTCTACGGCGGCCGGTGCGACGAGGACCTCTACGCGCTGGACGAACTGCACCAGTTGGCGTCCGCCAACCCGTGGCTCACGGTGGTGCCCGTGCTGGAGCAGAACCCGGCCTCCCGCAACGCCGAACACGGTACCCTGGCGGACATCGTCACCAAGTACGGCGCCTGGGCCGACCGGGACGTCCTGGTGTCCGGCTCGCCCGCGATGATCCGCTCCACGGTGTCGCGAATGCTGGTCGCCGGCACCCCACTGGACCGGATCTCCTACGACCCGTTCACCATCGACTGACCAACTCGGCACCGAGGGTCGGACTGGTTGGGTCGCTTCGCTCCTGGTCCTCCCCGCGCCGCTGGCGCGCCAGGACCCTATTTCTTCTTCGGCTGCCACACCACCAGCGCGGTCTGCTGCCGCACCGGCACCAGGTCCCTGCGGTACGAGGCGTGCACGGCGGCCGCCGCCTGCTCGGCCGCGGCATGGGCCGCCGCCAGTTCCTCGATCAGCTCCGACACCCTGGTGCGCAGCGCGTCCACCTGGTTCTCCAGGTCGATGATCCGCTTGATCCCGGCGAGGTTCACGCCCTCCTCCTGGGACAGCCGCTGCACCTCGCGGAGCACGGCGATGTCCCGGGCCGAGTAGCGCCGGCCGCCGCCGGACGTCCGGCCAGGCGACACCAGGCCGAGCCGGTCGTAGCTGCGCAGGGTCTGCGCGTGCAGCCCGGACAGTTGGGCGGCCACCGAGATCACGAACACCGGGGTGTCCTCGTCGGTGCCCGGCGGGAACAACGATCGGATGTCGTACTTCACCCGGCACCCCCGTGGTCGAGCAGCCTGTTGAGCTCAGCGCGTGGGTCTTGGTCCTTCGTGGCGTCGGCGAAGTTGGTCAACGCCGTCGCCGCCTTGTCGGACAGCTTCGACGGTACCGCCACCTGCACGGTGACCAACAGGTCGCCGGTCCGGCCGTCCCGCCTGGCGATACCACGGCCGCGCACCCGCAGGATGCGGCCGGACGGCGTGCCGGCGGCCACCTTCAGCGAGACGCGCTTGTCGTCGTCCAGCGTGGGCACGGTGAGCGTGGTGCCCATCGCCAGTTCCGGGAACGTCACCGGGACGGTCAGCGTGAGGTCGTTGCCGGAGCGGCCGAACACCGCGTGCGGGCTCACGTGCACCCGGACGAACAGGTCGCCCGCCGGGCCGGCGCTGACGCCGGGCTCGCCCTTGCCGGGCACCCGGATCCGCTGCCCGTCGTCCACTCCCGGCGGGATGCGCACGGTCAGCGGACGGGTCTTGGTGTTGGTGCCGGTGCCGCCGCAGTCCGGGCACGGGTCGTCCACGATCCGGCCGGTGCCCCGGCAGTCCGTGCACGGCTCGCTGAACGCGAACGCACCCTGGCTGCGGGTGACCAGCCCGGCACCGTTGCACGTCGGGCACGTCCTCGGGGTCGTGCCCGGCCGCGCGCCGGAACCGCGGCAGGTCTCGCACGTTGCCTTGCTGGACAACCGCAGCGGCACGGTCGCGCCGTGCACCGCCTCGGTGAAGTCGATCCGGATGTCGGTCTCCACGTCGGCACCGCGGCGAGCCCGGTTGGCCGCCGTCGGCCCGGTGGGCCCGCGGCCCCGGCCGAACAGCCCGCCGAGCAG
>DATEPR010000275.1:0-20105 GCA_035273045.1 Pseudonocardiaceae bacterium
GAGGTGGCGCTCACGTCGACCGAGTTCGACCTGCTGGTGCAACTGGTCCGCCATCCTGGCCGGGTGTTCACCCGCGAACAGCTGCTCAGCTCGGTGTGGGGGTACGCGGCCGCCGCCGGCACCCGCACCGTCGACGTGCACGTGGCGCAACTGCGCGCCAAGCTCGGCGACGCCAGCCCGATCCGCACGGTGCGCGGCGTCGGCTACGCGGCCGATGCGCCGTGACCACGGTCATCGCCACGCCGGACCGGCGGCGCCGGGGCACGCTCGCGGTCCGCATCACGGCGCTGTGCATCGGGGTGGCGGGCGTGGTCGCGGTGGTCGCGGGCCTGGTGTCGGCCCGGCTGGCCGACACGGTCGCCGACCAGGTCAGCAGGGCCACGCTGGCCGCCCAGGCCGACGTGGTGGCGGGCGAGTTGGCCGACGGCGGTCCCGGTTCCCGGCTCGGGCTGGCCAAGGTCGCGGACGTGCTGCGTGGCCAGGGCATCGCCATCGTCCTGCTGACCGACAGCGGTGTGCTCACCGGCGGGGAGCGGCAGGCCGTGGCCGTGATCAGGGCCGCCGGCATCACCGCGGCGCCCGAGCGGCCGGAGTCGGCGACCGTGCGGGTGGCCGGCCGGTCCGTCCTGGTGGAGGCGCGGCACACCGCCAACGGTGGCTTCGCCCTGGTCCAGCAGGTCGGCCTGGGCGCCACCGTCACGCCGCTGCTGCGCAGGGACACGCTGCTGTCGCTGGGTGCCGGACTCGTCGTCGCCGCCGTCGCCGGTCTGCTGCTGGCCACGCTGCTGTCCCGGCCGCTGCGTCGCACCGCGCAGGTGGCGATGACCATGGGCAACGGCCGCCGCGATCTGCGGGCGCCGGTCGAGGGGCCGAGGGAGGTGGCCGACGTCGCCGACGCGGTCAACCGGCTCGCCGACTCCCTGGCCCGCAGCGAGGCCCGGCAGAAGGACTTCCTGCTGTCCGTGTCGCACGAGCTGCGCACCCCGCTCACCGCGGTCAGCGGATTCGCCGAGTCACTGGCCGACGGCGTGGTCACCGGTGACGAGGTGCCCAGGGTGGGGCGGCTGGTGCTGGACGAGGCACAACGGCTGGACCGGCTGGTCCGCGACCTGCTCGACCTGGCCCGGCTGGGCGCCGACGACTTCCGGCTGGACCTGGCCGAGGTGGACCTGACCGGGCTGGTGCTGGCCACCGCCGAGGTGTGGCGGACCCGGTGCGCCGCCAGGGACGTGCCGTACCGGGTCGACGCGCCGGACCGTCCGGTCGTCGTGGTGGTGGACCCCCGGCGGCTGCGGCAGGTGCTGGACGGGTTGACCGAGAACGCGCTGCGGGTCACGCCGGCCGGGCGGCCGATCGTGCTGTCCCTAGAGGTGTTGCCCGGTTTCGCGGTGCTGCGGGTCAGGGACGGCGGTCCCGGCCTCGCGGCCGCCGACTACCGGGTGGCGTTTCAGCGGGGCGTGCTGCACGGGCGCTATCAGGGCGACCGCCCGGTCGGCACCGGCGTCGGCCTGGCGCTGGCGTACGGCCTGGTCACCCGCATGGGCGGCACCATCCAGGCCGGCCCGGCACCGGAGGGCGGCGCCTGCTTCACGATCACCCTGCGCACGACTCGTTGATCGGGCCGGGCGGCCGTGGTCGAATCGAACCAACCGGCCACCGATGGGGGGAGCATCGCATGCCGATCGCGCTCGTCGCGCTCGCGGTGTGCTCCTTCGCCATCGGCACCACCGAGTTCGTGATCACCGGGCTGTTGCCCCAGATCGCGGGCGATTTCGCGGTGAGCATCGCCACGGCCGGGCTGCTCGTGTCCGGCTACGCGCTCGGCGTGGTGGTGGGCGCGCCGCTGGTCACCGCCGGCATCGCCCGGCTGCCGCGCAAGGGTGTGCTGCTGGCGCTGCTGGTGCTGTTCGTCGCGGGCAACAGCCTGTCCGCCGCGGCGCCGACCTACGCGATCCTGCTCGCCGGCCGCGTGGTCGCGGCGCTGTGCCACGGCGCGTTCTTCGGTGTCGCCTCGGTGGTCGCCGCCGGACTGGTCGGGTCGAACCGGCGGGCCAGGGCGGTTGCGGCCATGCTCAGCGGCCTCACCATCGCCAACGTGGTCGGCGTGCCGATGGGCACGTTCCTCGGCCAGCACTTCGGTTGGCGGTCGACGTTCCTCGCCATCGCCGGTCTCGGCCTGCTCGGCATGGCGGGCGTGGCCACGCTGGTGCCCCGCATGGCGGTGCCGGCCCGCGCCGGTATCCGGGCCGAGCTGGCGGTGTTCCGGCACGGGCAGGTGTGGTTGGCGTTGGCGATGACCGCGCTCGGCTTCGGTGCGGTGTATGCCCCGTTCACCTACGTCGCGCCGCTGCTCACCGGTGTGGCCGGCTTCACCCCGGCCGCGGTGCCCTGGCTGCTCGTGCTGTTCGGCGCCGGGCTGGTGGTCGGCAACGTGCTCGGCGCGCGAGCCGCGGACGCCCGGCTGCTCACCACGATCGTGGTGCTGCTGGCCCTGCTCACCGGCCTGCTGGTGGTGTTCGACCACACCGCCCACGGCCGGGTCTCGGCCGCCGTGACCCTGTTCGCTCTCGGCGTGATCGGGTTCGCCACGGTACCCGCGTTCACCAGCCGGGTGCTCGCCACCGCCGGCACCACGTCGGCCAACACCCTGGCCTCGTCGGCGGCCGTGGCGGCCTTCAACCTGGGCAACGCCACCGGTGCCTATCTCGGCGGCCGGGTCATCGCCGCCGGTCACGGCTTCGCGTCGCCGACCGTCGTGGGCGCCGCCATGGCCGGCGCCGCGTTGCTGACGGCTGTCACGTCCGCGGCATGGCGGCCGAATCCCAAGGACGGGCAACTAGACTTGGCAGATGGCGTTCTCACGGTTGGTGGGATGGATTCTCCGCCGTCGCGTGTCGACCGCGGAGACGCAGACGCGGCAGGTGCGAGCGGAGGCGGCGGTGGACCCGCGGGAGATGTATGAGGTCGACTCGGACGTGCCCGAGTTGCACGGAGCGGTGCTGCTGCACCACTTCGACGGCTTCATGGACGCGGGCTCGGCCGGCCGGCTGGTCGCCGAACACCTCCTCGCCACGCTGGACCACCGCGTCATCGCCCGGTTCGACGTCGACCGCCTGATCGACTACCGGTCCAAGCGCCCCACCATGGTCTACGTCACCGACCACTGGGAGAGCTACGACGAGCCGGAACTGGTCGTGCACCTGCTGCACGACACCGAGGGCACGCCGTTCCTGCTGCTCAAGGGTCCCGAACCGGACCACGAGTGGGAGGGGTTCAGCAAGGCGGTGCGCGGCCTCAACGAACGCTGGGGCGTGCGGATGACCGTCGGCATGCACGGCATCCCGATGGGCGTGCCGCACACCCGCCCGATGGGCGTCACCGGCCACGCCACCCGCCCCGAACTGGTCAGCGACCACCAACCGATGCTCAACCGGATCCAGGTGCCGGGCAGCATCGGCGCCCTGCTGGAGTTCCGGCTCGGCCAGGCCGGCCAGGACGCGCTCGGTTTCGCCGCCCACGTGCCGCACTACCTGGCCCAGGCCGTCTACCCGAGCGCCGCCGTGACCCTGCTGGCGGCCGTGACCAAGGTGACCGGCCTGCGGGTGCCGGACGCCACGCTGCGCGAGGCCGCCGAACGGGCCGACGCCGAGGTGAACCGCCAGGTCGGCGAGTCCGAGGAGGTCGCGGAAGTGGTCCGCGCGCTGGAGCAGCAGTACGACCGGTTCCTGGAAGGCAGCAGCCGGGGCAACCTGCTGGCCGGCGGCATGGACCGGATGCCCACCGCCGAGGAGCTGGGCAGCGAGTTCGAGCGGTTCCTGGCCGAGCAGCAGGGCAACTCGGACAACTGACCCACCCGGTGGCCAGGTCACCAGACAGCGACCCGCTGCCCCGCGCCCGACCGTCTACAGTAGACTTCCCGGACGACGGCGTGTTCAACGCTCACCGGTCCGCTGCCGGGGAATCGCGTCGCCGGGCACGGTGACCCAGCCGCGGTGGGGAGCGGTGCCCAACTGGACCCGCACCAGGGCTTCGAAAGCCTCGGTGTCGATGCCGTCGTAGCCGTGCCGGACCACCGACCGGTAGATCTCCTCGGAGACCACCAGGATCAGCGGCGCGTCGATGGCCGCGAGCCGTTGCTTGAGCTCCGGCGCGTCCAGCAGCCGGCAGGACAGGTCGACGGACTCGCCGAAGCAGCCCCTGGTGTCGAACAGGACCTCGCCGGCGTGCATCGCGGCCCGCATCCGCAGCGCGTCCTCCGGGTGCTCGACGTTGTGGACGGTGAGCAGGCGGCTCAGGGCCGGCATGAACTCGGCCAGCAGCAACGTCTTCGGCGCCTCGTCAACGGGCCTGATCAGGGCGAGGACCCCGTCACCGCGGTCCACCAGTCCCCGCCACTGGTCGATGATGCCCACGGACGCCAGGGCATCTTCCAGCAGCGCGTACATGTAGTCGCGCAGCCGTGCCCGTGCCGGGTTGGTCCGGGTGGTGGACCTTTCGACGTCGATCACGACGATCGAACGGTGATACGGGGTGTTGGTGCGGGTCGCCCCCTCGGCGGTCCGGTTCATGACTGCCCCTTCCCCGAAGTGTCACTTCAGCGAAGTCACTGAACCGAGTGTAAGGTCTTCGTGTGCACAGGCGTAATGACAAGTTGGTCTCGTGCCGGCGACCAGCTCCCCAACAACACCACCTGTGGTTCTGTGGGCGAGCCGGTCAGTGTTCAGCATGAGACATTCACTTAACCAAAAGTGGTGAAATGGTGGTGGGGATGCCGGACACCAGCGCCGAGCGCCGGGCACTCGCCCGTCGTCTTCGTGAGCTGCGGTGCGAACACTGGCCGGGACGTCTGATCAAACAGGCCGATCTCGCCAAGGCCATCGGTGTTACCGCACCCGCGATCTCGTCCTGGGAGAAGGACAGTGACCCGGCATTGCCGACGCTGGCCCGGTTGCGGTCCTACGCGACCTTCTTCGCCACCGAGCGTTCCCTGGTCGCCAGGCCCTACCGGTTGCTCAAGATCGCCGAACTCGACCCCGCCGAACGGACTCGCCGGGAGACGTTGGAGCGGGAGCTCGTCGGTCTGCGCGACCGCGCCGAGAAGGCTTCCCCGGGCAGCGGGATCTGGTACTTCCCGGACGGCGGCGACGTCACCGTCGTGTGTGCGAAACTGCCCGCACAGTTGACCGCGTCCATGCCGTACACCAACCCGAACGACCCCGATTACGTGGCACTGTACAACTACGCCGACCCCGACTCGCTGCTCGAACTACACGGCCACATCAGGGCCAACAACCCGTTCATTGACGTGCAGTATTCGGCCGGGGAGAGCCTGGGATTCTCTCAGTACAACATGCACCTGGCCGTGCTGGGCGGCGTGGACTGGAACGCGAACACCCAGTACTTCATCGACCAGGCGAACATTCCGGTCCGCCAGATACCGCGCGAGGTCGAAGCCGATCTCGGCGGCTTCATGGTGGATGACCAGGTGTTTCGGCCCACGCTGCGCCGCCACGAAGGCAGGCTGATCCTGGTCGAAGACGTCTGCCACATAGCCCGGATGCCCAATCCCTACGACAGCCAGCGCACTCTTACCGTCTGTAACGCCTCGTACGGCCGGGGCACGCTCGGCGCGGTCCTGGCGTTCACTGATCGCAAAGTGCGGGACGAGAACGAGCAGTATGTCCTGCGGCGCTTTCTCGGCAGGGAGAAATTCAGTATCCTGGCTCGGGTGCGAATCGGTGACGAGGGCATGGTCGTGTCGCCGAGACTGACCGATCCGGGTGTCGTACTGCATACCTGGCCGTGAACGGCGTTGAATGCTCAATATATTGTCGGTAATCTGTATCGATGTGCTCGTCGGCGAACCATCGAGGTTCGCATCGCCGGTTGCTCGCCCGGGTCGGTCGGGGCGCCGTGGTTCCGGCCCGGGTCGACGCCGTCGTCGTGCCCAGCATGCGTCCTGGCGTCACCCTGCGGACCGCCGTCGGGCTGGCCGCGGCGCACCGGTGCCCGGTCGTCATGCTGCACAGCGGTCCGGCGTCCGTGTATCCGGCGCATGCCCTCGCGGTCCGGGCCGGCGTCGAGTTCGTGGGCATCGGCAAGCCAGCCGTCCGATTGGCGGCGCCACAGCTGGAATGCGACGAACTGTTGCAGGGCACCGTGTTCGCGCGCACGGACGACCTGAGCGCCAAGCGCAATCTCGGCCTGTTGCTCGCGATGCTGGCCGGCTGGCGGCGGATCGCCTTCCTGGACGACGACATCGACGTCCTGGTGCCGGACGATCTCGGCAGGGCGGCGGCGCTGACCCGGCGCTATCCGGTCGTCGGGCTGGGGTTGGCTGGCTTCCCGGACAATTCCGTGGTGTGCCACGCCAATCGGGCGGTCGGCGGTTTCCAGGAGATGTTCATCGGCGGTGGGGCGCTGGTGGTGGACGTCCAGCGGTGCGACTCACCGATGCCCAACGTCTACAACGACGACTGGATGTTCATGCTGACCACGGTCCAGTCGGCCGGCGCAGCCGTGACCGGCCAGGCATTCCAGGCCTGGTACGACCCCTACGCGGACGCGGAGCGGGCGCGATCGCAGGAGTTCGGCGACTGCCTGGCCGAGGGCCTGTTCGCGCTGCTGGACGACGGCCGGGCGCTCGCCGACGCGGACCTGGACTACTGGCGCGACTTCCTCACGGCCCGGCAGGCGTTCATCGGCACCGTCATCGACCGGATCGGCGGCGTGGGCCGGAGCCCGCACGAGCGGCACAAGATGCGCCGTGCGCTGGACGCCGCCGCCGAACGCTGCCGGGACGTCACCCCGGAGCTGTGCCGTGACTACCTGGCCGCGTGGCAGGTAGACCGCGACAAGTGGCGGTCGCTCGTGCCCGACTACCGCAGGACCACGGGCGAGTCCAGGCTCGACGAGGCGCTCGCCGAACTCGGCATCACCCGGTACGCCCGCCGCGCTCAAGCAACGACTTGGTCATGACCATGCACACCTCGGCCGGCGGCGTGCCGGGGTGGGCACCGCGTGCCCGGCACAGCACGACGGCCCAGTCCCGGTAGCCGAGCCGTTCGTAGAGCCGGCGGGCGTCCTTGTTCTCCGTGCCGACCGCCAGTGCGACGGATCGGTGACCGCGCTTGCGCAGCCACCGCTCGGCCGCCGCGAAGAGTTCGGTTCCGACGCCCCGGGACCGGTGGCGTTCCGCGACCAGTGCCCGTTCCAGAAACGGGGTGTGCGGCCAGAACCTCGCCAGCTCCGGTTCCTCCGGACGGTCCAGTCGGACATACAGTTGGCCCACGACGGCTTCGCCGTCCTTGGCCAGGAACAGCATCCCCCCGCGCCTGCGCTGCCGTTCGAACCGCTGGACGACCTGGGCCCGGTCACCGTCCAACCGGCTGAGCACGTCGATCTGCCGGCGGCGGGCTCGTGCGACGACGACGATCGCCAAGGAAAATATCCCCTTTGTCCGTAACCGAAGTGGATCAATGGCGATCAGCCTAGGGCAGAATGGCGACCTTCACTCGCCCAAGTATCTTGCTCAACCAAACGAGTGGTCAGGCCGGACCGACAAGCACGGGTGGGGCGACATGACAGCTCAGGGTGCCCAGACGCCCGTGCTGCTGATCGAGGACGACGACGGCGACGCGCTGCTCGTCGCGGAGCAGCTGCTGGAGGCGGCGGCGCCGGTCAGCATGCACCGGGTGCGGTCGTTGGGCGAGGCAAAGCCGCTGGTGCCCGGGGTGGCGTGCGTGCTGCTGGACCTAGGGTTGCCGGACACGACCGGGTTGGACGGGTTGCGGTGGTTGCGGCAGCACGTGCCGGACGTGGCCGTCGTCGTGTTGACCGGGCTGGCCGACGAGCACCGGGGTGAGCAGGCCGTGGCCGCGGGGGCGCAGGACTACCTGGTCAAGGGCCAGGTGGACGGGCGGCTGCTGGCCAGGGTGATCCGGTACGCCGTGGAGCGGCGCCGGTCGGAGGAGATCCAGCGGCAGCTGCACCAGGCCCGGATCTACGCGGAGGAGAACTCGCGCCTGGAGCGCGGGCTGCTGCCCTCGCCGCTGGTGTCCGACTCGCGGCTGACCGTCGCCACCCGCTACCGGTCGGGTGGGCGGCGGATGCTGCTGGGCGGCGACTTCTACGACGTGGTGCAGGCGACCGACGGTTGGGTGCACGCCGTGGTGGGTGACGTCTGCGGCCACGGGCCTGATGAGGCTGCCTTGGGCGTGTGTTTGCGGGTCGCATGGCGGACGATGGTGTTGGCCGGCCGGCCGGTGGCGGACATCCTGCCCACGCTGCGCCAGGTGTTCGAGCACGAGCGGCACAGGGACGCGCTGTTCACGACACTGTGCACGGTGTCGCTCGCGCCCGACCGCGCCCACGCCCGGGTGCACCTGGCCGGACATCCGCCGCCCCTGCTGATCACCGGAGACCGCGTCGAACAACTGGAGGCGCCCGTGTCCCCACCGCTGGGCGTCGGCGACGAGGTGGAGTGGCCAGGTCTGGACGTCCGGCTCGGCGACCGCTGGGCCGTGCTGATGTACACCGACGGGCTGATCGAGGGCCGGATCGACGACACCGACGAGCGGCTGGGCATCGAACGGCTGACCGGCATCGTCGAGTCGTTCGTGCGCATGACGCCACCGTCGCCGGCCGGTGAGCGGCGCGACGAACGGCTGCTGGACCTGGTGATCGACCGGGTGCAGGAGCTCAACGACGGAGACCTGGACGACGACATCGCCGTGCTGTCGCTCGGCTCGCTGCCCTGGGCACGCCATGACTGACGTGCGGGCCCACGAGGTTGAGACCGCGACGGAGACGCCGGCCGGGAAGGTGCCGCGGCCCCGGCCGTTCACGGCGCTCACGTTGCACTGGCCGCTGAGCCGGATCATCGAGGCCAGCGTGGTGGTGATGGCGGTGGTGTCGGTGGCGGCCGGCGTCACCGTCGGGGTCGCCATCCGCAGTTCGTCGGCGGCACTGCGGTGGAGCAGCGTCGGCATCGGCGTCGTGCTGGTGCTGGTGCTGGTCGGGCTGGCGTTCGGGCTGCGGATCGCGGTGGTCCGGCCGCTGGCGCGGCTGGCCGAGGAGACCAGGCTGGTGTCCGACGGCGACTTCGGGCACCAGGTCGACCAGAGCGGACCGGCCGAGGTCAGGGCGTTGGCGGCGGGCGTGGACGTGATGCGCGGCCGGATCCTGCAGGAGCTGTCCGCCCTGGACGCCCGAACGCAGGACCTACAGCGGTCCAACGCCGAACTGGAGCAGTTCGCCTACGTGGCGTCGCACGACCTGCAGGAGCCGCTGCGCAAGGTCGCCAGCTTCTGCCAACTGCTGCAACGCCGCTACGCCGGCCAACTGGACGAGCGGGCCGACCAGTACATCGAGTTCGCCGTGGACGGCGCCAAGCGGATGCAGGTGTTGATCAACGACCTGCTCGCGTTCAGCCGGGTCGGCCGGGTGACCAAGGAGCGGACGCCGATCTCGTGCGAGGCGCTGCTGGCCGACGCGAAGGTCAACCTGTCGGCCGTGATCGAGGAGACCGGCGCCACGATCACGGCCGGCGCGCTGCCGGTGGTGCTGGCCGAGGTCCCGCTGCTGACCATGGTGTTCCAGAACCTGGTCGGCAACGCGCTGAAGTTCCACGGTGACGCGCCGCCGCACGTCGAGGTGACCGCCCGGCGGACCGACGCCAACATGTGGCTGTTCACCGTGGCGGACAACGGAATCGGCATCGCACCCGAGTACGCCGAACGCATCTTCGTGATCTTCCAGCGGCTGCACGGCAAGGAGGTCTACCCGGGCACGGGCATCGGCCTTGCCATGTGTAGGAAGATCATCGAATACCACGGCGGCACGATCTGGCTGGACACCACGGCCGAGACCGGCGCCCGGTTCTGCTTCACCCTGCCCGTGCTACCGGAGGACGAGGACACCCATGATGATGGCGGCTGAGGCCTCGCCCGTGCCGGTGATCGACGTGCTGCTGGTCGAGGACGACCAGGGCGACGTCCTGATGGCCAGGGAGGCGTTCGCCCAGCACCGGATCCACAGCGAACTGCACGTGGCCACCGACGGCGAGCAGGCGCTGCTGTTCCTGCGGCGGCAGGGAGAGTACGAGGACGCGCCCCGGCCGGCGCTGGTGCTGCTGGACCTGAACCTGCCGCGCCGCGACGGCCGTGAGGTGCTGGCCGAGATCAAGGCCGACCCGGACCTGCGCACCATTCCGGTGGTGGTGCTCACCACGTCCGAGGCCGAGGAGGACATCCTGCGCAGCTATCTGCTGCACGCCAACGCGTACGTCAGCAAACCGGTCGACTTCGACCGGTTCATCGAGGTGATCCGCCGGATCGACGACTTCTTCGCGAACGTCGTGAAGCTGCCCCGCTGACGGTCACGCCGGCGGCCCGCCCTGGTCAGTCGACCGGGGCGGGCTCCGGCTCGGTCTCCTCCGCGCGCAGCGGGCCGAGCACGCTGACCGCGGTGGCCGGGGCGAGTGAGAAGCCGGCGCCGCGCATCAGACGACTGGGTTGGCCGACACGTGCGGAACTGACCAGTGACTGCCGCACCTCGCACTCCTTGAGGGCTGCCCAGTCGGACCAGTCCGGTACAAGCACGTCCATCGGTGAGAACTCCCAGGACACGTCGTGACGAAAGGTCGGTACGAACATGTCGCGCACGGCTGACGCGCGTTCGTAGCCTCCCTGTCGTCTGGCTTAATTCCTGTCGTCAAGTTGCCTGTGGTGCACGCCTGTCCGCGCGCCACTCCCGCCACGGCAGCGAGGCGCGGACGAAACCTGTTGAGCTTGTGCCCGGCAGCGGCCCTTGGCAGTCGACCGGACGCACGGCTGAGCGCACCGTGCAGCACGGGACACACCTGTGGACCTCTCGCGGACGGTGACGAGTGTACGCCTTCCCGGCAAGACCATCTCGCAGCCACCCGATTGGGCGATTGATCCCCACCGGCCGGCCCAACATGACCGCTCCGCGTGGCCGCCGAGCGGCAGGAGCGACACCAGTCGATCGCCGTGGTCCCCTTGCCGGAACGCATGGCGGACACGCCGTGGGCGGGCGAACGGTTGGGCGCAGCGCCTCCGCCGAGTGTCGGCGAGGCGGTGGCGCCACCCGCTCCGACGCCCGGCTATCCACTGTGGATGATGCTCGGCTGCCTGCCGGTGTCCGCCGCGTTACTGGTGCTCAGCGGAATTGGGCAAGGCATGTTCTCGGTGCCGAACACGTCGGCCATCATGAGCACCGTGCCGGTCGCCGCGCGGGCGTCGCGTCAGGAATGCGCTCCACGTTCCAGGACTCCGGCACCGCACTGCCAGGAACCCGCCCAAACCAGACAAGGGAGAACGCAGTATGACCGACGCGATCGAGGCCAGGACGGTCACCATCACCGGACACGGCGGTGACGAGGTCGAGGCCTATCTCGCGCGCCCGACGTCGGACGTGCCGCGCGGCGGTGTCGTCGTGATCCACCACATGCCCGGCTACGACTCGTGGAGCAAGGAGGTCGTGGTCAAGTTCGCCATGCACGGCTACGCGGCCTGCATGCCGAACCTGTACTGGCGGGAGGCGCCGGGCGCCAGCCCGGACGACGCGGCCGCCGCGGCCCGCGCCAGCGGCCTGGTGCCGGACGAGCGGCTGGTCGGCGACGTGGACGGCGCCGCCAGGTTCCTGAACACGCTGGACCACGCCAACGGCAAGATCGGCGTCATCGGGCACTGTTCCGGCGGCCGCCAGACGTTCCTGGCCGCCTGCTCGTTGAAGATCGACGCCGCCGTCGACTGCTATGGCGCGTTCGTGGTCAACAGCCCGCCCGAGGGCTCCGGCTTCCCGATGACGCCGCTGATGGGCATCGCCGGCAACCTGTCCTGCCCGTTGCTTGGCCTGTTCGGCAACGACGACCAGTACCCGGCGCCGGACGAGGTCAAGATCCTGGACGAGGAGCTCACCAGGCTGGACAAGGAACACGAGTTCCACTCCTACGACGGTGCCGGCCACGCGTTCTTCGCCTACGACCGGCCCAGCTACCGTCCGGAGGCCGCGGTGGACGGCTACCAGAAGATCTTCGCGTTCTTCGGCAAGCACCTGTCCGCCTGAGGAGGTCCCCATGTGCACGTACCTGACGGAGAAGGTCGCGATCGACGGCAGCGGCAAGGGTGCGACCGGCTGGTTCGGCGTGACCCAGGCGTCGGTCTACGTCGACCACCCGGTGCACGCGCCGTTCGCGCACACTGTGAACGTCGACTTCCTCAACCCGGCGCTCGGCGCGTCCGCGCGGGTCGCCGTGGAGCTCACCGAGGAGTCGGCGCTGGCGCTCGTCGAAGCGATTCAGCAGGCGCTGGCGGCGGCCCCGGCCGGGCTGGCGTCGGTGCACCAGGCGGTGGGCACCCCTTAGGCACCTGCCATGTCAGTGGGTGGCAGGTTTGTCGCCGGTGCCGGTGGGAAACCCGCCATCCAACGACGTGGCAGGGCATAACGTGGCGCAGGGAGGAGCCGAGCGTGATGACCGTCCGCACCAGCACTGCGCTGCCGGCGGGCACGATGGCCGTTCCTGCCGCCCGGCATTTCACGTCGGACGTGCTGCGGACGTGGCCGGTCGCCGGCGAGACCAGGGAGACCGCCGAACTCGTGGTGTCCGAACTGGTCGGCAACGCCGTCCAGCACGGCGACGGCATCGCCGAACTCGGCCTGATCCTGGACGAC
Organism: Pseudonocardiaceae bacterium; assembly: GCA_035273045.1. Taxonomy (GTDB): domain Bacteria; phylum Actinomycetota; class Actinomycetes; order Mycobacteriales; family Pseudonocardiaceae; genus DATEPR01. The sequence continues at coordinate 12,697 of DATEPR010000275.1, forward strand.
GACGTGGTGCGGATCGAGGTCGTCGACAACAGCCCCGTGCTGCCCGTGCTGCTGCGGCCGGGACCGGCCGACGACCGGCACCGCGGCCTGCTCATCGTGGCGGGCCTGAGCGTGAACTGGGGAAGCCGGCGGGAGGCCGCCGGCAAGACCGTGTGGGCGGAACTGCGCAGGGCGTCCGCCGCGGCCGGCACGTCCGAGACCAGCCAGGACAGCAGGGTGAGCGGCCGGCGCACCGCCACCGGCGTCGTGCCGGCGCCGGCGCTCCGCACTGCCACCGCGGAGCGGTCGCCCACCGGTTGACCGCCGCGGGACGGTTTCGGCTACGGTGCTTGCCCAACCACGCCCCGCGCGTGGTTGGCGCGACATCGGAACGGGTACAGCCCTCCTCGGGGGCGCCGTCACGTGTGTGTCAGTGTTGGGTTCCGGCCACGCCGGAGGCACCCTGGAGGCAACCATGCTCGAGCTCGGCTGGGCGCGGGAGGGCGACGTCGTCGTGCTGACCGCGTCCGGTGACGTCGACCTGCACACCGCCGGCCAGCTGCGCGACGCCGTCGTCAGTGCCGTGGGGGGAGAGGACGGCGGGTCACCCCGGCAGGTGGACGTCGACCTGGCCGGCGTGCCGTTCCTGAATTCGAGCGGCCTGGGCGCCCTGCTGGCCGGCGTCCAGGAGGCCAACCGGCTGGGGATCGTGTTCCGGGTCTTGAACCTCCAGCCGCCGGTGCGCAGGGTGGTCGAGATGATGGGTCTCGCCGAGGTGCTGGACGTCCAACGATGAACGAGGTCGGCAACGCCGAGGCCAGGCCCGGCTCATCCCACGTGGCCGAGGTCGCCGCCGTCGAACTGCGGCTGACCGCGGGTTCGGAGTTCCTGTCCACCGTGCGCGCGGTCGCCGCGGACCTGGCGTTGCAGCAGGACATGACCCTGGACGAGGTCGACGACCTGCGCCTGGCGGTGGACGAGGCGTGCTCCATGCTGGTGCCGCTGGCCGTGCCCGGCGCCGAACTGCGGTGCCGGTTCAGCCTGGCCGAACAGGAGATCAAGGTCCGCTGCTCGGTGCCGACGATCACCGGTGAGCTGCCGTCGACCGACGGGTTCCCGTGGCAGGTGCTGGTGACGCTCACCGACTCGGTGCGCTGTGACGTCAAGCGGTCCGACGGTGACAGCGGTGGCGTCGTGTGGATCGAGCTGACCAAGGGAAAGGTCGACCGCGGGTGACCCAGCGGCGACGGGATCCGGCCAGATCGGAGTCCCGCGGCGGCTACGACCACCTCGCCCCGCTGTTCGTCGAGTTGCGCGCGCTGGCCGAGGACGATCCCCGGCGGGCCGAGTTGCGTGAGCGGCTGGTCACCGAGCACCTGCCGGTGGCCGAGAACATCGCCCGCCGGTACCGCAACCGCGGTGTGCCGCACCAGGATCTGGCCCAGGTCGCCGCCGTCGGCCTGATGCACGCGGTGGACCGGTTCGACCCGGACCGGGGCGCCGACTTCATGTCGTTCGCCGTGCCCACCATGGTCGGCGAGGTCCGCCGGCACTTCCGGGACTCGTCCTGGCTGGTGCACGTGCCCCGGCCGCTCAAGGAACGGCACGCGTCGATCGCGTCGGCCGCCGCCGACCTGACCGCGGAACTGGGCCGCTCGCCGACACCGAGTGAACTGGCCGGCCGGCTGCGCATGCCCAAGCAGGAGGTCATCGAGAGCCTGCTGGTGGCCGGCGCGCAGCGCGGCACCTCACTGGACGAGCCGTCACACGACGACAGCAGCGCGTCCATCGGCGACCGGCTGGGCACCGAGGACGAGGGCCTGGCCGACGCGGAGAACCGGCTGGCGCTGCGGCCCCTGCTGGCCGCGCTGCCGGAACGCGAGCGCACCGTCATCGTGCTCCGGTTCTTCCACAACATGACGCAGAGCGAGATCGCCGCCCGGCTGGGCATCTCCCAGATGCACGTGTCCCGGCTGTTAGCGCGCACCTTGGCCCAGTTGCGCCGGGGCCTGCTGACGGACGGGTGAGATCACGAACCGGCAACAAGCGTGTGGACGTCCGCCGAATGGGGTAGTGATGACGCATGGACACGGCATCGGTGGGGCAGGCCGATTCGGTCGAGGGTACGGCGAACACCCCGATTTTCGACGAGTTGGCCGGACGTTTCGGTCTGGCGCGGCGGCTCGCCGAGCCGGTCGTGCCGGCCCGTTCGGCTGAGCCGGCGGACGAGCCGGCCGACGCGGGTGAGTCGGTGGCGGCCGGCTGACCGTCAACCGACCGCGGTACCGCAGTTTCCGCAGAACCGGGCACCGGAGGGGAGTTCGGTGCCACAGGCCGTGCAGTGCACGGCAGGGGCGGCCATGGCCGTGCCGCAGTGCATGCAGAACTTCGCGCCCGGCGGATTGGCCGCCTGGCACGATCCGCACGCGACGCCCGCCTGCTGGCCCTGCTGCTGGCCCTCCGGCGGCGGACCGGCGTAGCCGCCCGGCGCGCCACCGGCGAACCCGGTGGCCGGCGGTGGCACCGGCTGTCCGGGTTGGGCGGCTGCCGCGTTCCCCATGCCGAGACCGGCGGCCAGGAACGCGCCGCCGACGGCCCCTTCGCCCTTCGCCATGCCCTGGCCGGCACCCAGCGCCATCTCGCCGGCCGCGTACTGGTTGAAGCCGCCGGCCAGCCGCGAGTAGCTGGTGTCCTTGGCCAGCGCCTTGAGCTGCGCCGAATCCTCGGCCGACAGGTTGATGTCGAAGTTGCCCATCCTGGTCAGGGCGACGCCGTAGTTGGCCAGTTGCTCGTTGGCCCGGGTGATCACGGTGCGCTCGATCTCCGGCGTGTACGCGGACAGGCCGAGAATCGGCCAGCCGTCGCGCACGATCTGGTTGGTGACGTTGGCCCGCATCACCTTCAGCAGTTGGTCGCTCACCCAGCCGGCGACCCGCTCGTTGTCGGTCACGTCGACCGTGGACAGCAGGTTGGTGATGAGCCGGACCGGGTCCACCACGCGGAGGGCGTAGTCGCCGAACACCCGCAGCGTCACGATCAGTCCGGTCTGCCGGTCCTGCACGTCGTCGATGCGGCCGCCGAAGGTGAACCCGGTGTACTCGCGGCTGCCCACGAAGTAGAGCTCGGCGCGGTAGGCGTTGCCGCCGGTGGCCAGGTCGATCAGGGCGCCGAGGCCGGGCAGTTCGTTCGCGTCGATCTGGTGGCGGCCGGGACCCATCGTCTGCACGACCTGGCCGGTGTGCACGAACAGGGCCACCTCGTCGGCGTTCACGATCGCCCGGGTGAACCGCCGGATGTTGCCGTCCGGCCACTTGTAGACCAGTTGTCCTTTTCGGTCATCCGGGACCGCGATGAACTCGCGACTGAACAACGCCACCGTCTGCCTCCCCGCCCGCCGTTTGGCCACGACCTTACCGTTTTCCGCCGCGCCACACCGTGGTTCGCTGCTAGCTTGTGCGTGATCCAGACGGCCCGAGGCGAACGGAGAACGGCTGTGGACCGGATCGAGTGCCAGTGGTGCCGCGGCCAGAACCCGCCCGGCTCGGTGAGCTGCCTGACCTGTGGTGCGCCCCTGGACGAGCGCAACCGGGTCTCCGACTCCGGCTGGCGCGAGGCGCCCCGGCTGCGGGACATGACCGAGTTCCGGTTCTTCAACAGCACCTGCCAGGTCGAGGGCGAACTGGTGCCGGTCGCCGAGATCAACCTCGGCCAGGGTGACACGGTGTTCTTCGAACACCACGTGATGCTGTGGAAGGACGAGCACACGCCGATCGCCGCGCTGAACACCGGTGGCGGCTTCAAGCGGGTGCTCGGTGGCATGCCGTTCGTGGTCACCGTCGCGCAGGGGCCGGGCCGGATCGCGTTCTCCCGTGACTCGCCGGGGGAGTTGGTCGTGCTGCCGCTGCATCCGGGCATGGAACTGGATGTGCGCGAACACGCATTCCTTCTGGCGTCGGGGAACATCGACTACTCGTTCGTCCGGATCAAGGGCCTGGCGAACGTGCTGCACGGTGGTGGCGGCATGTTCATGGACCGGTTCGTCACCGGCGGCCAGCCGGGCATGTTGTTGTTGCACGGCTACGGAAACGTGTTCGAGCGGACGCTCCGGCCGGGGGAGCGGATCCTCGTCGAGCCGGGCGGCTACCTGTACAAGGACTCCACGGTGCAAATGCAGGCGGTGCAACAGAAACTGCGCACCGGCCGGCTGCGGCACGGCATGTACCTGGCCGAGATGACCGGCCCCGGCCGGGTCGGCATCCAGTCGATGTACGTCCACCACCACTCCGAATGAGGCCGCGATGACCGGTGCGACCCCGTACGTCTGCCGCTACTGCCGGCAGCACAGCGACCCGACGGCCCCGTCCTGCCCGCGCTGCGGCGCGCCGGTGGACGTGCGCGCCTCGGTGTCCCGGTCCGGCTGGCAGAAACAGCCGCCGATCAAGGACATGGCGAGGATCCAGTTCGGCCGGTCGACGTTGCAGATCGAGGGCGCGTACGTGCCGGTGGCCGACTTCGCGCTGGCCGGCGACGACTACATCTACTTCTCGCACCACGTGCTGCTGTGGACGGACCCGGAAGCGACGCTGACCAACATGAGCCTGTCCGGTGGCTGGAGCCGGATGATGGCCGGCCTGCCGCTGATCATGGTGGAGGGCAGGGGACCGGGCCACATCGCACTGTCCGACAACCACGCCGGCGACATCGTGGTGCTGCCGCTGGAACACGGTCAGCGGATCTGGGTGCGGGAGCACCGGTTTCTCGCCGCGACCGGCAACGTCGAGTACACATGGGAGAGTTCGCCGGTCTGGTACGTCACCGGCAGCGGCGACGACCGCGAGACCCACTATCCGATGGGCATGTTCGGCGACATCTTCGGCGCCCGGGACGCGCCAGGGCTGCTGTTGCTGCACTCGCCGGGCAACACGTTCGTGCGCGATCTCCGGCCGGGCGAGACCCTGCTGGTGCAGCCGACCGCCCTGCTCTACCGGGACCTGTCGGTCACCATGCACCTGCACCTGGAGTACCCGCACTCGCAGGGGTTGTTCTCCTGGCGCCGGTACAGCTACCGGAGCGTGTGGCTGCGGCTGGCCGGCCCGGGCCGGGTGGCCGTGCAGTCGGTCTACCAGCGGCCGGAGGACGCGGAGCCGATCACGTCGCATTCCTACGCGACGTCGCGGAGTTGGTGACGTCGCGGGCGGGCAGCTCACCGGTCAGGTCGCGGACGCGGCCGGCGGCCAGTTCGTCGCCGGCTGCCCCGGCCATCAGCCGGGCGACGTGCTCGTCGGCGAGTTCGGTTGCCGGCTCGGTTTCCAGTTCCCGCAACCGTTCCGCGTAGATCGACAGGGCCGCGACCCGGTCCACCAGCGCCGTCCAACTGCCGTCCAGCACCGAGTCGCGCCGGTCGCCCAACTGGCGGCGCAGCACGGCGAGCTCGTAGGCCCGCAGGTCGATCTCGGCCAGCTCGGTCGCCGGGTCCAGGCGGATGCGGTGCTCGTCCAGGGACAGCCAGGCCGGACTCGTGGCCACCCGTTGGACCACGTCGACGGCGACGAACACCAGGGCGCGTTCCCTGGTCTGGGCGAGTGGCCCCAGCCAGCCGGGCTGGGCGCGCCAGCCGCGCATGCCCGTGTCGGCCGGCCACAGCGGGAGGCCGCCCTCGGCCAGCGACCGCCGGACCGAGTCCAGCACCGTCGCCCGCGCCGCCGACAGCTCCGCTTCCTGCACGCGGTCCATGGTAGGTACGACCGAATGGTGTTGGAAATTAACTATATCTGGCCGGGCTTGCGTCAAAGTGTTACACCGGTACCGTTCCAGGACGGAGGCGTGACGAGATGACGAGTGTACGGGCCAAGAGGCGCTGGATCGGCGTGTTCACCGCGGTGGTCGTCGCGGTGGCACCCGCGCTGCTCAGCGACGCGACCGGCCATGCCAAGACGGACCCGACACCGGAGCACGCGCAGATCGTCGGCGCCCAGGTCGGCGTCTCCACGCTCACCCCGCAGCAGCTCGCCGGCCAGCGGATCATCTACTCCTACAGCGGCCTGACCCCGCCGGCCAGCCTGATCCAGCGGATCGAGTCCGGCGAGGCCGCCGGGGTGATCTTCTTCGGCGACAACATCTCCAGCGAGAGCCAGATCGCCTCCGTCGTCACCGAACTGCGCAGGGCCAACGCGCAGAGCCCGGTCAGGTCGCCGCTGCTGCTGATGACCGACCAGGAGGGCGGCGAGGTCCGGCGGCTGCCCGGCGCGCCCACCCTGTCGGAGAAGCAGATCGGCGAGGCCGCCGACCCGGTCGCCGCCGCCACCCAGGCCGGCACCGGAGCGGGCCAGAACCTGGCCGGTGTCGGGATGAACGTCAACCTGGCCCCGGTGCTCGACGTGTTCCGCCAGCCGGGCGACTTCGACGACCAGTTCCAGCGCTCCTACAGCTCCGACCCGGCCACGGTGAGCCGCCTGGGCAGCGCGTTCGTCAGCGCGCAGCAGGCGGTCGGGCCGGCCGCCACGGTGAAGCACTTCCCCGGCCTGGGCGCGGCCACGGCCAGCGAGAACACCGACGAGGTGCCGGTCACGCTGAACGTGTCCCTGTCCAACCTGCGGTCCGTCGACGAGGCGCCCTACCCGGCCGCCATCGCCGCCGGGGTGAAACTGGTCATGGTGTCGTGGGCGACCTACCCGGCGCTGGACGCCAACCACCCGGCCGGGCTGTCCTCGGCCGTGGTGCAGGGCGAACTGCGCGACCGGCTCGGCTTCCACGGCGTGACCATCACCGACGCGCTGGAGGCCGGCGCGCTGAAGGCCTTCGGCACCGACAAGCAGCGCGCCGTGGCGGCCGCCGCGGCCGGCATGGACCTGATCCTCTGCTCCGGCGGCAGCGTCACCCAGGGCGACGACGCGAACGCCGCGCTGGTGGCCGCGTTGCAGTCGGGCCAGTTGTCCGAGGCCACCTTCGACGCGGCGGTGAACCGGGTCACCGCGCTGCGTGGCACGCTGCACTAGATCCTGTTTCAAAGCCTGGCCAACCAGCGGAAATGCCCAGGGCTGCTGCCGGCGACGTATCAAAGAGGGCTTTTGAAACAGGATCTGCCCGGCTACCGGGCCGTGCAGGACACCTCGGGCTCGGCGGGCGCGCCGCGGGTCAGGCCGCCGAGGAAACCGAACGTCGTCGACCCGTCCGCGGCCATCGTGGCGTTGTAACTGAGGTTCTCGACGGTCGCGGACCCGTCCCGCTGGGACAGTTGGCCGTTCCAGAGCTGGGTGATGGTCTGGCCGTCCGGCAGGGTCAGGGTCACCGTCCAGCCGTCCAGCGCGGTCGAGCCCGCCCGGACCGTGACCTGGGCCTGGTAGCCGCCCTGCCACGAGTTGACCAGGCTGTAGTCGGCGACGCAGCCGGCATTGCGTCGCTGGGTGGCCGGCGCCGGGATGCCCCTGGTG